>CAVIPZ010000117.1:0-6062 GCA_963644715.1 bacterium
GCCCTTTATATCTCGTTAATTGTCAGAATATTAAAATTATCCGAAAAAAACAGGATGCCGTTTGTCCGATATTACGGATATGGTATTGCCGGCATTATAATGGTGCATTTTTTTGTCAATATCGGCATGACGATAGGCCTTGTGCCTATCATCGGAATCCCTTTGCCGTTTATAAGTTACGGCGGGTCTTCGTTATGGGCTTTCACGGCAATGCTGTTTATTTTTATTAAATTGAACGATAATTGATTGTGTATGATGAAAAAATTGTCCGTTTCTCTGTTGCTTGTATTGTTCAGTTTTTCTCTTGTTGCTCAAGAGCATCAAAAGACAATACTGTTTCTGATTCCTTTCTACTCCAAAGAATACACGGAACTCGACATTTCGTCTATCCGTGACTGCGATGATATCCGGAATATCCCCGCTTTCAGGTTGATGGGTTTTTGGGCCGGCGCGCAGGTGGCTCTTGACGAGTATTCAAAAAACAATGACACGCCTTTGCGGGTGGTGGTGCGCGATGTTACAGAAGATGTGAATCATTTGAAGAGCATTATGGAAGATGAGTCTCTGATGAAGGACGTTGATGTGATAATAGGACCTTTTTTCAGCAAGACATTTGCCGTGGCTGCCCGCTATGCCAAACAGTATAAAATACCGATAGTCAACCCTTTTACGACCCGAACGGATATTCTGAAAGACAACGAATATGTGTTTAAGTTGACCCCCTCTTGCGATAACCGTCCCGCCATGCTAGCCTATTCAGCCGAACAGTTCCCGAGTTCTCATATTATTTTGGTGTCAGATTCGTCTGCTCCGAGCCGCGAATATGCTTGCTACACCCGTTATTTCAAGGAAAAGGGGATTGCTTACGCCACGGCGGCTAACAAACAGCAGTTGCTTGCATCGATGAAGCCGGAGGGCAAAAATTTCATTGTCTCTTTCAGCAATGATGCTGCCCGTATGCTTATGCTTTCAGACGCACTGCTTTACGGGTCAGTTGTGGGCAAATATGTGTTGGTTGTTCCTGAAGAATGGCTCTCGTCCAAAACATACGATGTGGGTTATTTTTCGCGTTTGAACATCCATTTTTTCTCTGATGTTCATATTGATATGACCGATGAGGCAACGCTTCTGTTCATCGACAAGTACAAGGAACGGTTCAGTGCCCCGCCAACACTCGACAATTTTGCGTTTCAGGGTTATGACGTGACGCGTTTTTTCATTGATTTTATTATGAATGGCAAAGACCTTGACCGGGTAAAGACGGTGCCGTTAGCCTATCCGTTGAGTTTTGACAAGCGGCCGTCGGGCGGATATGAGAATGCGAACGTCCATTTTTTGGAGGTGGTTGACAATGAAATCCAGCCTGTGCGCTTTTAGCCTTTCAGTTTGCGGTAGAGTTTCACGAACCATTGTCCTGCCCATGGGGCGGAATAATGAATCATTGGTATTTGATAGGGCATACCCCCGAAACTGCGGTATAGCCGCGCTACATTCTCGTCTGACGAACCATTGAAGTCGAGCATGATATTCTTTCCGGCATTTTCTTTAATGTATTCATTGATAATGAAAAACATAGGACAGGAGACCGACAGGCTGCCGTTGCGCCCGGAAAACCAGAACAGGGTACGGCCGGGTTCTTTCAAAAACAGCGCGCCCGCCGCCAGTTCACCCGTTGGGGTCAGGGCGCCGCGCAGGTCGAGTGCGCCCGCCTTGTGCAACGACATGGCGGCTCTGTGCAAGGTTTCATAGTCGCGTTTCCTGAAATTAACGGCTTTGCTTTTGCCCCGGTATGCCTTAAACAGTTCGATGGTTTGTTCCAGAATGTCCGGGTTTTCGGTCAAGGACAGCGAATGGCGTTGTGCAGTCTTGATGTTCCTTTTTGTGTTTTGTGAAAACGATTGAAAAAGAGTAGGGTAGGGCTGCTGCAGGTTGAGCCGGTGCGACACACACTGCAGCAGGTCTGTGTCCAATAGCGACGGGTCGTTTTCGGTGTTCAGAATAAGGTCAACTTGTCTGAATTTGCAAGGAATGGAATGAAAGAACGTTGAGGTTTTGCCGGCATCGACGGTCTTGGGCGAAAAGATGCCGAGTCCGGAAATGAAAAACGGTGTATAGATATAAGGTACGCCCCATTTTACACGGCGTGGCAGCGGCATAACGGCCGCATAGTCGTCTTCTATCAAAGCATCCCAGCCTGCATCAGCGGTCAGGGCATTCAAAAGTTCAAAAGTGGCCAGTCGCGACGAGAACCGCGATGACAGAACGGCGTCGTCCCATTTTGCGGGGTCAATGTCCTGATGTTTGACGAAACAGATCATACGAAATGTTCGGCAATGCGTTTCATTTCAGAGGAAACATTGTTGTTTTCGTAGAGAATGCCGTAAATGGTTTCCACAATCGGGATGTCGGCCAGGTATTTTTTGTTGATTTCGTGTACGCAGCGGCAGGCGGTATAGCCCTCTGACACCATACGGAGTTCGAGCAGCGACACGCGCACCGAGAGCCCGTGCCCGATCATAATGCCGAAAAGGCGGTTGCGGCTGTAGGTGGAGTAGGCTGTCACGAGCAAGTCACCCAAATATACGGAGTCGGAGATGTGCCGGTTTTCGCTAGGATAGATTTTCGACACAAAGCTCTTCATCTCCTTCACGCAGTTGGCCACGTAGGCTGCAATGAAATTGTCGCCGTAGCCTAAGCCGCTGTAGATGCCGGCGCCGAGCGCGTAGATGTTTTTCAGCACGATGGACAACTCGGCGCCCATCATGTCGTCAGATACGGAGGTGCGGCAGTAACGGTTTGTGAAGAAACTGGCCACAGTTTTGGCAAGTTCTTGGTTTACAGAGGCTGCGGTCAAGAATGTAAACTTCTCTTGAGCAATCTCTTCGGCATGCGAAGGACCGCTGATGATGGACATGTTCTCGACGGGAATCTTGAACTGAGTCTGCATATAGTCGCTGATCAGCTGCATCGTTTCAGGCACGATGCCCTTGACGGCCAGAATGATCTTGCGTTTGTGCAGTTGGCTGCGCTGTAGCGGAATCAGCGTCTGGTGCAGGTATGCCGACGGCGTGACGATGATGACATAGTCAGCCTTTGAAACCACCGCCCGGATGTTGGAACTGACGCGTACGTCTTCGGGGTTGATGAATACGGAACTCAGGTATTTAGGGTTATGTCCGTATTGCACAATGCTTTCCGCCGCCTCTTCGTCACGCACCCACCAATGGATGTGTTCCAGATTTGAGGAGATAATCTTGATGATGGCAGTAGCCCAACTTCCACTCCCTATCACGGCCACACGGTAGCGCATGCGGGTCTTCTTGCTTCGTGGTACTACAGGTAAAAAATCTTGAGTTATCATGAAAATGTTTTTTTCACATTTTTTAAGGGCGCAAAGATATAAAAAGTTTTCAAGCGATGGCGCGTCTCTACTATTTTAGTACTTTTGCCCTCTCATAACGTGCATAAAAATGAAAAGAATCGTTCTTTTTAACATTTTGATAATGACGGCATTGGCAATTTCGGCGCAGCCTGCTCCCGTCAAAAATGTCATTGTTATGATTCCTGACGGCACCTCTACAAGCCTTGTGTCGGCGGCACGTTGGTATCAAACCTATCTCGATTCTTCGCATAGCACGCTGTGCATGGATCCCTATTTCAGAGGCTTGGTACGCACCCATTCGTCAGATGCGCCCATCGGCGACTCTGCCCCTACTACCTCCTGCTATATGACAGGGCAGCCTACGCAGACCTCTTTCGTGTCGGCATATCCTGTAAAAACCGACCACGACCTTGTGCCGGTATCCGCAGCCAAGGCATACCAGCCGCTGGCAACGTTGCTGGAGGCTTCCAAACAGTTGCTTCATAAATCCACTGGTCTGGTGTTCACTTGCGAATTTCCGCATGCCACCCCGGCCGATTGTTCCGCCCACTCCTATAAGCGCAGCCGTTACGACCTCATTATCCCGCAGATGGTACACAACAAGGTGGATGTTGTGATTGGCGGCGGTGTCAAGTACCTCGATTCGGACAACCGTGCGTTTCTGGAACGCGAGGGCTATAAAGTGGCCTTGGACAATATGCAGCAAATGCGCGCTTTTACAAAAGCCCCGTTCTGGGCTCTCTTTGAACCCGAGTGCATGCCCTACGAGATGGAACGTGACACGTCGCGTCTTCCCTCGCTTGCCGAAATGACCGCCAAAGCCATCTCCGCGTTGTCTCAAAACCCGAACGGCTTTTTCCTGATGGTGGAGGGCAGCAAAATCGATTGGGCAGCACACGACAACGATGCCAAAGCGACCATTACGGACTTTCTGGCCTTCGATGAGGCTTGCGGCGTGGCGCTCGACTTTGCGCGCAGCGACGGGAATACCCTTGTGGTCATTATGCCCGACCACGGCAACAGCGCCATCACCTTAGGCAATGCCCGCTCAAACCGCAATTACGACAAACTGTCACTCCAACAACTGATGTCGCCCATTGACCATTACTCCCTTTCGCTATGGACGATGGCTGAGATGATGAAAACGGTACAGCCAACGGAGTGGCCTGCATTGTTTGAAAAGTATTACGACATTACTCCTAACGATGCCGACATCGATTATTTGCAGTCGGCAAGCGACTATGACCTTTCAAAATATCCCAAGGCGCAGCGCAAAGACAACCTCCCGCTCTCGCGAATGCTTTCGCAGTTTCTGTACGGTCGAACCTATTTTGGCTTCACAACGTTCGGACATACGGGCGAGAATGTGTTCTATGCCATGTACCATCCGCACGGAGACGCGCTTTCGGGCTGCGTCACCAATGTGCAGATGCACCAGTATCTGTGCCGCCAGATCGGTCTTGAGGACTCGCTGCCGAGCCTAACCGATAAAATCTATGCCGACCATCACTCCGTGTTTAAAGGCTTTGAGATGAAAATAGACAGTCTTGCCCCCGCACAATACAAACTTACCGTTAAAGGCAAGAACAGCATCCTTACAGCATTCAGCTTTGATAACGCGGTCTATCTCAAAAGCCGCAAGGAGAACCGGAAGATAGAACTCTCTTCAGTCATCGTCTATATGCCAAAAAACAACACTTTTTACTTGCCAAAAGAGTTGTCAACCTATCTGCAGCAATAAAATCAGAACATAGAATCCAATATTTTTCAACACAGCATAAAAAAACAGAACAGCAAATATGGAAACGACCTCACACCTTTCAGGCCAGAACGCACGTCAGGATCAGCAGAACCCGCTCAAGAAATGGGTGATACTATTAGGAATATTGGCGGCGGTATTTTTTGCAACTACATTGTACTTCGGTTTCTTTGCCAAGCCGGTGCTTAACCAGCAGTATGTGCAAGTGGAAAACAGCAAAATGGAACTCCAGTCAGAACTGGATTCGCTGCTGGCCGAACATGCCAAGATAAAGGAACAGTACGGAACCCTCTCCGACCGACTCAGCGAGAAAGACAGCATCATCATGGCCAATGCTGCCGAGATTGAGCAATTGATTCAGTCGCAGGCTGACTATAAAAAAATCAAGCGCCAATTGGCACGTCTGCAGAATATCTCGCAGGAATATGTGAAAGAGATGGACAAACTCTATCAGGAAAACAAATCGCTGAAGGAGGAAAACACGACGGTGAAGGCCAGCCTTGAGCAAGAGCGTCAAGACAAGGCCAACATCCAGAAGTCAAACGAAGACCTTACCGCCAAAATAACAGGCGCAGCCGTTTACAAAGCCTACAACATCAGAAGCGCCGGCTATTTAGTGAAAAGCAAAGGCACAGAAGAGCCGACCGAGAAAGCGTCGCGCGTGAAACGCATCAAGACTACTTTCATATTGGGCGAGAACTCGCTCATCGATGCCGGTCCCGTTAATGTGTATTGCCGCATTGCGGTGCCAGGTACAGGCAAGGTGCTTATGTTGGGTTCCGGAGAACGTTACTCTTTTGTGCATAACGGACAGAGAATGCAGTACTCCACCAAGACTGTGGTGCAATACGACAACAAAGCACAGAACGTGACCATCAATTGGGACCTGGAGCCCGACGACAAGGCCATAAAGGGCAAGTA
>CAVIPZ010000118.1:0-6031 GCA_963644715.1 bacterium
GTTTTTTATAACTTTGCCACTTGAATCTATCGTGTTCTATAATCACATACAAAGGTACGTTTTAATATAAATTTTATTATCTTTGCCGTGCTTGTCGCTTTTGCATTCAGCAACGGATGCCGAACAATTGAAAAAGGCGCTGGCAGACTGTCAAGGAACGTAAATTTTAACCTGATGTTCAATAAAACCAACCTGTTATGAAGAAAAAACTTTACATCCTCTTTGGAATTGCAGTTCTGGCACTCTTTGCCGTCGCATGCAACTCCAATGACCCGACCAAGACTGTTCAGAACTATTTCGGGGCACTTCAAAAAGGAGACTACAAAGAAGCCATGTCGTTAACAACAATCGAAAGTGACGAGGAAATCGAAAGCCAGGCCAAAAAACTGGAAGGCATAGAATTGAAAATTTCTGACTTTGAGGTTGTTTCAAAAAATGTTGCCGATGACGGCCAAACCGCAGAGGTAGAGGTCAAGTACCGTTTCTCCTCCGTTTTCAACGAGACTCCTGAAGAATCGTCACAAACCATAGGGCTGGTCAAGCAGGACGGCAAATGGAAAATAAAAGACTGACCAAGACCTGCAAGCCAACAATAGGGCAAAGCCTTCAATTCTGTCGTCTGATTCTGCCGTTCTTTGTCGTCATTTCGGCTATGTTCCTGTATGGATGTCGAAACGGTTATGAAGAACCGGCAAACAATACTATGCCGGACTCATTGGCATTGAAGACGGGTGATCTTGTGTTCCGTACGGGCAGGAGCGTTGCAAGCCGTTCTGTCACTGCAACGGACACGGGGTGCATCTATTCGCACGTCGGAATGATTGTACCTTACGGGAGAGGATGGGGCGTGCTGCATGCCGTACCCAACGAGCGAGAAAGCAGACACGAAAAAGACAGCGTCAAGTTAGAACCAGTCTCCTTGTTTTTCAGTCCAAAACGCGCCGTGCATGGCGCAGTTTTACGTTTTTCTTCTTTGACAGATGACGACAGGCTGGCACTTTGCCGCAAAGGGCTGTCTGTTTACCGACGTCACCCGCTCTTCGACAGCAGCTTTAATGCGGATGACAGCGGTGCATTCTATTGCACCGAACTCGTCTGGTTTATCTATCTCAATGCTATAAACATAGACCTCACTCGTAACCGTCGCCATACTATTCCTTTGCTGCCGCCCCTCATTTTCTGTTCCGACATCATCAGTTGTCCTGGACTGGAAAAAGTGTTCATATTTTAGTTCAAATCGGCAAAGTCATCCTTGCGAAAATTTATGTATGTTTGCCACCTTTAATTTTTAAGATGAAAAAGAAGACCATTTACATTATCGTTGTCAGCATATTGCTGGTTCTGTGTGTCATACTCATTCTGTTCAAGACTGGCACAATCCGCAACTCGTCAAGCACCCCTCGTTCTGATATTTTTGCCGTGAAAGACACGGCTGACGTGACCAAAATCTTCATTGCCGACATGAACGGGGAACATGTATTGCTCAACCGCCGCGACGGAACTTGGTATGTGCAGGATTCTGTAAGGGCAATGTCCTCAAAAGTCAGGGACCTTTTGACGGTTATCCGCAACATCTCGTTGCAACAGACCGTAGCCAAAACAGCCCAATCAAACATCAACAAAATGATGTCCGTAAACGCCGTGAAGGTAGAGATTTACCAAAAAGCCCCGAAATTCAAGATCTTTGGCATCAAGTTCTTCAATAAAGAGCGGCTGGTCAAAACGTACTATATGGGACCTGCCACGATGGACAACATCGCCAACTATGCCATCCTTGACGGTTTCGACGAGCCTTGCATCGTACACATTCCCGGCAACAGGGGCTTCTTGACGCCTTACTACTCGTTCAGGAAAACCGAGTGGTACAATTGCGACCTCTTCTCCACCAAAATCACCCGGATAAAGACGCTGCATGTGCAAGACTACGAGCAGCCTGACGAGTCTTTTTCCGTTGAAAAATCAGGGCCGCGCTTTTTCAATCTTTATGATGCTGCACATAACCAAATTATGGACTATGACACGACCAAATTGCTGGATATGTTGTCAGAATACCGCGATTTGAACTACGAGACCTTCATCACCAGCATGTCTGAATCAGCAAAGGATTCTATCTTGAACAACAATCTTTTCAAGACCATCACCCTGACAGACGTGAATGGGAACGAGACAAAACTGGACATGTACCGCAAACTCACCCCTGATGCTTTCTATCTGGATGCCATAGTCGGGCAAGACCGAGACGACAGCAATGACCCGTACAACCGCGACAAATTCTATGCTGTGCTCAACGGCAACACGGCCAACCTTGTGCAGTGCCAATATTATCATTTTCAGCGTCAAGTGCAACCGCTTTCCTATTTCCTTAAGAGTCGGAAATAATTGCCACATAATGTTTTATGAGCGATGATGAACGTTATATGCACAGATGCCTGCAACTGGCATCTTTAGGGTTGGGCAAAGTTCAGCCTAATCCGATGGTTGGTGCTGTCTTAATTGCAGATGGTCGCATCATAGGCGAGGGATATCATCAGCAATATGGGCAAAACCATGCTGAAATCAATGCAATAAACAGCGTAAAGGATTTTTCGTCGCTTCAACGTTCTACCTTGTATGTGAGTCTTGAGCCCTGTTCCCATTACGGCAAAACGCCGCCTTGTGCCGATGCCATCATCCGCCATGGCATCCCGAAAGTGGTTGTAGGAACTATCGACAGCCACGACAAAGTGAACGGCAATGGCATCAGAAAGTTGATGGCGGCTGGCATAGAGGTGATTCAAGGCGTTTGCGAAACAGAATGTCGCGAGTTGAACCGGCGTTTTTTCACCTACCATTGCCACCAACGCCCCTATATCATTTTAAAATGGGCTCAGACCCGCGACGGATTTATGGACATTGAAAGAATCCCCGACAATCCTATGCAGTCTTATTGGATAACCAACCCGGCACTCCGGGCTATTGTTCACAAGTGGCGCAGCGAGGAAGATGCCATTTTAGTGGGATACAACACGATGAAGAACGACCGTCCGCAACTTACCACCCGATACTATCCGGGCAAGAGCCCAAAGCCTTTCGTGATGCAGCGTGACACAAATTCTTGCGACTGGAACAGTTCAGTTGCACCATTCCCGATGAACATTGAAGAAGGACTTGCTATGATGTTCGATCAGCGCATACAATCCGTAATTGTGGAGGGAGGGCGTAAAACGCTTGACCGTTTCATTGAAAGCGGTTATTGGGATGAAGCGCGCATACTTGTAGGCAGCCAAAACTGGGGAAAAGGGGTTCTTGCCCCGGCAATGCCCGTTGCGCCTTGCCGCGTTGAAAACATTGACGACAACCAGATTTTGTATGTTCGACGACACCTATAAGACTATTGCAGCGCCAGCGAAAGGCAGTTACAGCGAAAAGAGAAGCAAGTTCTTGGCTTATGCTTTCCCTGTGCAGACTGAAGAGCAGGTGAAAGAAAGGCTTTCTGAAATACAGAAAAAACATAACGATGCACGCCACTGCTGCTACGCTTACATTTTAGGTCCCAACAAGGATGCCTACCGTATGAACGACAACGGCGAGCCCTCCGGAACTGCCGGCCGCCCTATACACGGACAACTGCTGTCAAAGGACTTGACTGATACCTTGGTTGTGGTAGTTCGGTATTTTGGCGGCATTAAATTAGGGGTCAGCGGGTTGCAGAACGCTTACAAGGTTGCTGCGCGCGATGCGTTGGATTCTGCTGTCATCATAGAGAAGGCCATAACCATAAATTACGAAATCACTTTCGATTACATTCAGATGAATGCCGTGATGCAGTGGATGAAAGAGCCTTTCATTACAATATTGTCGCAGGACAGCAATCTGAAATGTACCATTAAATTCTCGGTGCGGCGAAGCGAAGCCGACCACACCACGACGGCATTGCGAAAACTGGGTGCCGTTAAAGCCTGTTAAAAATCGGCGTTGTTCAATTCGCCGTGGGGATGCCAGATTGTATATTTAGAGAAACGCTCGTCAGCCTCAAAGCCATCGCCATAGTTCACTGACCCGTCGGCCTTATGTTGCGTAACCAATTTGTTGGAATAAATCTTCCTTTTGCGTTGATCCCAAATTATCTCTTCTGTCAGCAGCGTGTCACCTGCCAACAAATCACATATAACCACACTGTCTGATGCCTTGTACATATAATTGTTGATGTTGCAGGCATACTTGGCCGTAAGTTTTGCTTGTTCTTTGCCATATTCTGTAAAAGAGAGCACCTTGATGCCCTCGGGACAGTCGGTGTAGGACGAATCGCCCAAGTAACTATTGAACACGGGAGCCTCCACCACAAAACTGATTACGCCGGAGTCGCTGATTGTCAGCACCATATTCTCTGCCGACTCGTCGGGGAACTTTCCGTGGTATTGCAGCAGTTCGTTGTTTGGAGTTCGCGAACTGCATGAAGCAAAAAACATCATAAGGCAAGATGCCTTGATGATGTTTTTTGCGGTAACGGCCAATTTTATGCGAAAACGCATTAAACGCTGTTCTATGATTATCTTACCGTAGTATTCTCCTGAATCCAGCAACCAACGTGGTAGGACGATCCGGTGCTCAAACCGCGTTTGAACAGATCCTCTTTGCTTGGGAATCTCAGTTTAGAACGCTGTGCAGAAGCCTTTTCAGCACATGACGGATCGACACTAGCGGCTTTAGAATACTTGTCGGCGGCAGCCCAAGCGTATGACAACGGAATGTCATCGCCTGAACATCTTGAGCCGGAGTTTGCGTAAAGGTCGCCGATAAGGATATAGGCCTTGCCCATCTTAGGCTGGAACTTAAGAGCATTGTAAGCGGCAGTTCTGGCTTCAGAGAAAGAGCCTTTTGTTTGATATGCGAGCGCAAGCATATAGTTTGCGTCTGCTTTTTGCTCATTAGTTTCACTCAATGCGATAGCCTCCTCAAAATACTTGACAGCCTTTTCGATTTCCTCGGCATTATGATGGGTAACATACGATTTCAAAGAGAGGTTGCCCATCCAGTAGGCAGAGTTTCTGTTCGGATTGGCGTGATGCAGAATCTCAAGTGCCTCTTTGAATACCGGGCTTGTGACACATCCGCCTTTCGACATCGTGATGACCATCTTGTTGATGGCAGAAATGTCATCGTGGTTTTCAGCTAACTTCTTGGTATAGAGTTCTTCAAGCACCTCACAGGAAACGTACGGCGTCACTGACTTTTCAATCTTGGCAAGCGTGCGACGATAGTTTACAACATATTTCATCTGACGCACCGTATCGGCAGCCGGTTTCTTGCAAAGCTCTACCAGATAGGTAGTATCAATCTTGCCTTGTTTATAAAGGTCTTTCAAACTGTCAATTGCGGACTCTTGTTTCTCATATTGCACCAATGCATTGTTGATAGATATATCAAGATAGTCGGTTGCACGACCGTAAGCATCAATCACGTATGCGGTGTCTTTGGTTGCCTTTGTAATCTGTTCAGAGAGTTGGAAATACTTGTCCCAAATGGCGGGCTGGGTTTTCTCTTTCTCCATTTCAACAGACTGTATAAACCAGTTTTCCAACTCCTTGATTTGGTCAAAATCCATATTTTTTGATTTGTAAATCAGGCTGTTATAAGCCTTAAAGCCGAGACAGTATCCTTTAGAGAACTTCTCGGGGAAATACTGGTTGCGTACTTCATAAGAATAGAGAAGCGTGTCAATAAGGTTTGCTCTTTTGGCAGAATCCGTTTCAGTTTTGAGGAGTTGCTGGAACATGTTCTGGGCGTTTGTGTAAATGCCGTCCCAGGCACACGGACAATTTGTGACGATGTACCTCCAAGCCTCGTAAGCATCTTTATAGTTCTTTGATTTGTAGAACATGTTGAAGTTGGTCATCTGTTCCAGGCACTTCAGAGAATCATCTTCATTTGCCCCGTACTTGAACGGACAGGTGTGCTGGGCAAAAAGGCTGCCCGTGAAGAACAGAAGAATTACGACTAATAAATTTTTTTTCATTTGTAGCTTTACTCATAAAATAAGCTATTTTTGCAT
>CAVIPZ010000119.1:0-6009 GCA_963644715.1 bacterium
ACAGGGAGGTGTGGAGCAGAATCTGTTCCGTAATCTGCTTGCCGCATTTGAGCACGGGATTGAGCGAAGTCATAGGCTCCTGGAAAATCATCGCGATACGGTTTCCGCGCAAGTGTTGCATCTCCTTCTCAGGACAACCGGTCAGTTCAACAGCCTTGCCTTGCACATCAAAAAGAATGCTGCCTTGTGGATAGCGGGCGATGCGATTGTTCAGCAACTGCATGACAGACAAGGCGGTTACAGACTTTCCGGAACCCGATTCTCCAACTATGCCGAGTGTTTCGCCTTTTTTGAGCGAAAGGTTCAGATGGTGCAGCACAGGTCTCCATTCGCCCTGCTGTTTGAACTCCAGCGACAGGTCTGATATTTCGAGAAGATTATCCATAGCGAGCGGCAAAGATACCTTTTTTTCCTATCTTTGCGCCCCTAAAGTTGAAACGATGCGCTATTTCATTCATCTGGCATACAATGGTTCACCATTTTTCGGATGGCAGGTACAACCCGACCGCATATCGGTGCAAGAGACGTTAGAACATGCGCTCTCGCTGATGCTGCACGGCCCGCACGTCCCCGTGGTGGGCTGCGGACGCACCGACACGGGTGTCCATGCCTCGTGCTACTATGCCCATTTCGACTTGCAACAACAGTTAACGCCCGAGCAGTGTACCCGACTGGTGTGCCGCCTGAACGGTTTTTTGCCAAAGGAGGTGGCGATTTTCAACCTCTTCCCTGTCAAGGATACTGCACATGCCCGCTTCGACGCCATCGACAGAACCTACCATTATTATATAGCAACACGCAAGAATCCCTTCACGTTCCCGTGCCGCATGTTCTCGTTCCGCCCGCTTGACGTGAAACGAATGAACGAGGCTGCCGCATTGCTGTTGGAATACGATGATTTTACCAGTTTCTCGAAAGTGAACACGCAGGTTAACAACTTCATCTGTCACGTCACGGAAGCGTTTTGGCAAGAAAGAGACGGCGAGTTGGTCTTCACAATTACGGCAAACCGCTTTCTGCGCAATATGGTGCGGGCTATAGTCGGCACGTTGCTAGATGTAGGACTGGGCAAAACAAGCGTTTCGGATTTCGGGAATATTATAAATCAGAAAGATAGATGCAAGGCTGGAACTTCGGTGCCGGCTTGCGCACTATTTCTGTCAAATGTACGTTACAACTGGGATGAAATCAGACTTCGCAAATAGACGGAAGTGCCTTTGGGGGCATCTGTGTGTGCTGGCGTTGACATTCGCCATTGCTGTGCCGTCAGCCGCTCTATTTACAGGATGCCAGCACCAAGGATACGACGAATCGGTCAAACTGCAGTTTTCTGCCGATACGTTATTGTTTGATACCGTGTTCACAACGGTTTCTTCGATTACGCGGAGTTTTACCGTTCATAATCCAAGTCCTGACCCTGTGTCGCTGGATGTTTACCTTGCTGGCGGCGACCAGTCATACTACAGCATCAACGTAGATGGCATGGCAGGAACGGAATTCCACGATGTGGAAATCCCGGCGCGCGACAGCATTTTCGTGTTTGTCAAGGTGACAATCAATCCGTTAAACCAAAACAATCCGTATCTGGTTACAGACTCTGTGATGTTTTGCAACAAGCAGCGCCGGCAGTCTGTTCCGTTAGTCGCTTTCGGGCAGGATGCACACTTTGTTGTTGCCGGCTCTGCAGGATATGCTTTGGTGGCCGGCGCGCACGAACAGGTGAGATGGACCAACGACAAACCGTGGGTCATTTACGGACTGGCTGCTGTGGATTCGCTTGGCACGCTGACCATAGACCCGGGCACAAAAATCTACGGACATCACGGCAGCAGGCTTTGGATTTATGCTGGCGGAAACCTGCAAGTAAATGGCACACAAGACAATCCGGTGGTTTTTGCCGGCGACCGCCTTGAGTCATATTACCAAACAGATTATGCCCAATGGGACGGCATCTACATCTGCGAAGGGTACAGAGACAATGTTATTGACTATGCCGTCATTAAGAATGCGGCCATAGGACTGCAGTTGACGATATTGAATGAAGCGGCACACAATAAGGTTAAGGTGAACAATACTGTCATTCAGAACTGTTCGAATATCGGCGTGCTTGCCCGCGGCATTGATTTGGAAATGACCAACTGCCAAATCAGCAATACCGGAAGTTACAGCATGTTGCTGCAAGTGGGCGACTTCACCCTCAACCACGTCACCATAGCCAATTATTATGCCCAGTCGGTACGCAACGACCCGGCTTTTCTTCTGACCAACTATTATAGTGACAACAACTACACTTGGGTGGGCAACACAACGCTGACGTGCAACAACTCCATTATTTACGGAAATCTGTCCAAGAATGATGTAAACGAGAGCGATGAGGTGAAAGTATATACGGACGACGCCGCAACGTTGTCATACGGTTTCAACAATTGTTTAATCAAGAAAGCGGAGTCGGACAGCCATTTCAGACAGTGCATTTTCAATCACGACCCGAAGTTCATTTCAATTTATGGACAGGACTATAACATTGAAAGTGCCTCGCCTGCCATAGATGCCGGCAAGACGGGTTTAGGCATCAACATAGACCTGCTGGGACGCGCCCGCAACGGCATCCCCGACATTGGGGCTTACGAATATTATCCGGCAGAATCCAAAAGACGTTAAGGAACAGCGGCGGTTATAGTCGTGCCAAGAGATGCGGGTTATCGGTTCAGTTCGTTGAAAGCGATGTAACTCATAAGCATAATAGAGGTGCGAAGTGCGTCTTCGTCAATCCTGAACGTGGCAGAATGGGTGGTTTGCGTGATTCCTTTGGCCTGGTTGGACACCCCGAGCCGGTAAAAGACTCCGGGACATTTCAGGAGATAATAGGCAAAGTCTTCGGCGGTGTATCGCAGAGGCAGGTTTTGAACATAGCCGCGCCCTAACAACGCAATGGCGTCTTTCCGCACCCTTCCCGTAACTTCAGGGTCGTTGTTGACCACGGGATAGCCGCGCCGGATGTCGAGGTCGAACACAGCATCGTACTTGCCCGAGATATTCTTCGCGGCCATCTTAATCAGGGCACAGACCTCCTCGCGCCATACTTCGTTGAATGTTCGGAGCGTGCCGGCTATCTCGGCGGTGTCGGGGATGATGTTTGTGGACCCGTTGGCGACAAAGCGCCCAAACGACAAGACAGTAGGCACATCATTAGGCTGCTCTTCTTTCACGAGGCGGTTAATTTCTTCAATGAAAGCTGTTCCCGCGAGAATCGGGTTTATGGTTTCGGCAGGCATAGCGGCATGACCGCCCTTGCCGTGTATGGTAAGGTGTATCTCGTCAGTCGAGGCCATAAAAGGACCGCTGCGGAAACCTACCGTGCCGGCGCTCATGCCCGGGGTGACATGCTGCCCGATGATAACGTCAACTTTCGGGTTCTCTAACACGTTGGCATCTATCATGAATTTTGCTCCGCCGTCATATTCCTCTTCTGATGGCTGGAAAATGGCTTTCACGGTTCCGGTAAACTGTTCCTTCAGATCCTTTAAAATCATAAGAGCCCCCAAAAGCGATGCAATATGCACATCGTGACCGCAGGCATGCATAACATTGGGAACGACCGATGCGAACGGCAGTTCTGTCTGCTCTTGGATGGGCAAGGCATCCATGTCGGCCCGCAGCGCCACAACTTTGCCCTTGGCGTTCTTTTTCTCGTCGCCTTTAGTTCCGCGCAACAGCGCCACGATTCCAAAGCCCGCCACATTGTTTTGATATTCAAGACCTAATTCGTCAAGCGTTTGGCAGATGAACGCGGCCGTGTGCTCTTCCTTTCCCGACAATTCAGGATGCCGGTGCAACTCATGGTAAAGGGCTACCGTTTTTTCAAAATATTGATTAGCAAGTTCTTTTATTTTTTCCATAGTTTATTTCGAACGGCTGCAAAAATACAAAATCACATAAAATAAAACAGGCTGGAATACGTTTCTTTGGTTGTGTTTTTAGTTGTTGACATAGGGAATACGCTACAGAAAGCGGTGCTGTTTGATGCTTCAGGCAACGTGGTCGGCCGTGTATGCAGTGAGTGTGTCGGCACGGCGGAGATAGCGGTTCTTTGCCAAGGAGTTGACGTGCGTGCCGCCCTGATTTCGTCCGTCGGCAATGCCTCAGAGGAACTGTTCGAATGGCTGTCACAACACACACGGCTGCTCCAGCTTTCGCCTGTCTTGCGCCTTCCGGTAAGACTTCGGTACGAGACCGCCGAGACGTTAGGTGCCGACCGTATTGCTTGTGCGGTGGGGGCTGCCGCAATGTTCCCGCAAGAAAACGTGCTGACAGTGCAGGCCGGAACCTGTTTGGTGACCGATTTTGTCAGTGCTGAAAACGAATACCGCGGCGGATCAATCTCTCCAGGGCTACAGATGAGGTTCAAGGCGTTGCACCATTACACCGCAGGACTTCCGTTGGTAACACCGCAGGAGATAGAGCTCTATACGGGCTCTTCTACCCAGAAATCGATGCTTTCCGGGGTCATTAACGGCATGGCGGCCGAAATAGACGGTTTCGTCGATCGCTATCGACGGGATTATGCCGGATTGAAAGTCCTTATAACAGGCGGTGACGCGCCGTTTTTCGAAAGGTATTTAAAAAATCGTATATTTGCCGCCCCTAATCTGGTCGCTTTCGGCCTATACAATATTTTGAGATACAATGAAGCATAAAATATACAGATTGTTGGCAATCCCTGTTGTGCTGCTTTGCTGCATTATTCCCTTGCGGGCGCAGAACGAGATCAGCAATCCCTATTCAGGCTTCGGCATAGGTCTGATAAACAGTCACTCCAACGCTATCCTCGATGGTATGGGAGGAACTTCGTATGCGATGCAGAATCCATACTACATTAACAGCCGCAATCCCGCATCATACGCCGCTTTCGATTCGCTTTCCTTTACGGCCGATGTCGCCGCTTCGGTATATGTATCTGTTTTGTCGCAAGGTTCAAATGCCCAACGTAATTCATACGCCAAGCCTTGCTACCTTACCATCGGCCTGCCTTTGACGCGTCATTGGCGCACCAGCCTCGGCATCCAGCCATACAGTTCTGTCGGCTACGAAATCGAAAACACCGCCGAACACGAGGTCGTCGGGAAAGTCAATTACAATTATTCTGCAGACGGCGGATTGAACCAATTGTATTGGGGACATGCTTTCAAAATATGCAAAGGGCTCTCGTTGGGGCTTAATGTCTCGTACCTGTTCGGCAACATCGACAATGTGCGCAACACCTCTTTCGATGGCAGCAACATTTACAATTCTTACATCAACGACAGCTACCGCATCAACGGCATCCACCTGACAGGCGGCGTGCAGTATTTTTTCAACATCAAAGAACGGCACAAACTCGGCATTGGTCTCGTTTATGGCAACACGGCCTATATTTGGTCAAAGGAGAGTCTGTTTATTCATTACTATACAAGCACATACAGTTCTACAACCTCCTACGATACGCTCTATTACAACGACAAAACCAAAGGCAATGTCCATATTCCGCAGTCCGTTGGGGCTGGTTTGAGTTATTCGTATATGGACAAGGTCATCTTGGCGGCCGACGTGACCTGGCAGAATTGGAACAATTTCAAATTTATGGGCAGGAGTGACTCGCTTCGCGATGCCCTGTCTGCCTCCATCGGCGCACAATATACGCCAGACCCGCTGTCGAACAAGTTTTTGAAAAAGATGGCTTTCCGTCTTGGCTTCAAATACTCAACGGGAAATCTGTTCTTGCACAATAAACCTATTGACGAAATGGGTGTCTCACTCGGCATCGGTATTCCGTTAACAACGTTCAACACTCATTCTTCGCTCAATGTGGCTTTTGAATACGGGAAATTGGGAACTTTGGCCAACCATCTCATCAAGCAGAACTATTTCAGGTTTACACTGAATTTCACGCTTCAAGAGAAATGGTATCAGCGAATGAAACTGGATTAAGGACAAGAAACATAGAATGTTCAAAAAAATTAAGTCATAAAC
>CAVIPZ010000120.1:0-5954 GCA_963644715.1 bacterium
GTGTGGATGGTTCCATGACCTCTGTCCGTGGTAACCGTTCTGATGGTCAGCAGACTATCATCGACGGTGTGCGTGTGCGCGGCAACGGCGGTATCTCTATGTCGTCCATCGAGGAAGCCCAGTTGATTCAAGGTGGTATTCCGGCTGAATACGGTGACGGAACATCGTTTACGGTCATTACGACAAAATCCGCCCCGAAAGACTACCACGGCTCCATCGAGTTGAGAGGATCCATTGACGGATACAACAATTTCTTGGGTGCAGCCTCCATTTCAGGTCCGCTCTTGAAAGGCAAGAAGAAAAACGACCCTACCCGCATCGGTTTTATGTTCAGCGGTGAGGTTTCATACGACCATGACGCATCTCCGGCACGCGGCGGAGTCTTTGTGGCAAACGATGAGACCAGAGAAGCCCTCATTGCCAACCCTCTGCGTTACAGCTCTTCAGAGTTCGGTTCCTGGCAGCAGGCCGGCTGCTACCTGACCAGCGATGCTTTCCACAAAGAGCGCGTCAGGAAAAACGCTGGCAGCTGGGACTATCTGGGACAGCTCAAACTCGACTTCACGCTCGGCAAGAGAAACAACATGAGACTCTCTCTCAGCGGATCTTACGAATATGTGAAAGGCAAATCTTGGAGCACTACCTACGCTCTTCTCAATGGCGACAACAACCCGATAGTGACCAACTCCACAATGCGTCTGAATGCCCGTTTGAACCACCGCGTCTATACGGACACTACCGGCAACGGTGTGCTGAAGAACGTGATGTATGACGTGAATGTCAACTACACACGCTTCAACTCCAACTCTTATGCCGCTAACCATAAAGACCGCTTCTTCGAGTACGGCTATGTAGGCCAGTTCACCACCACAAAGGCTAGAGGCTACTCCTCTACGCAAGACGAACTGACGGTTACCGTTGACAGCGTGCCCATTACGCTTTACAACGCAGTAGAGTTCCAAGGTTGGTACGATTCAATCGTTTCTTTCAAAATCAACCCTAACTTTAATGTCAACCCAATTCTTTCTCAATATACGCTCAACTTTGTTGACAATTTCATCACCAACAATGCTTACTATGACTATTATGGTTCTACCAGCCTGCCGATAGACCTTGACGTTTATCAGCAGTACGGCGCACTGCGCAACGGTGATTCCCCGAGCCTTATCTATTCTATGTACTATTCTCCCGGCACCGTCTATAACGGATACAGCAAAGGCCAGACCGAACAGTTGGGCGTGAAAGCCAGCATCTCGATGAACCTCAAGAACCACGAGATCAAGTTCGGCTTCGACTTTGAAAAACTTACCTACAGAGGATACAGCATTGCTCCCGTCTCCTTGTGGACGTTGATGAGAAATGAAACCAACTCCCATATCTCTGAGCTTGACAAGGACAACCCTATCATCTCGGACAACGGCAGCGTTTTCACTGTTGACTATAACAGAGCCGTCAACTTGAATGAGCAGACCAACTTCGACCGCAACCTGCGTGAATCTCTTGGCCTTGACCCCAACGGCAGCGACTGGATTGACATCGACAACCTCGATCCTTCCACCTACAACTTGAATATGTTCTCTGCCGAGGAACTTCTCCAAGGAACCTCTGGCGGTGTCAGCCCGATGGTAAGTTACTATGGCTATGACTACACCGGAAAAATCAACAAACACAAAACCACGATCTCCAACTTCTTCAACGATACGATTGCCGGCGGACAGCGCTCTTACAACATTGGTGCTTACGAGCCTATTTACATGGCATTCTATCTGCAAGACAAATTCTCCATCAGTTCCCTTCTTTTCAACGTAGGTCTGCGTGTTGACCGCTTCGATGCCAACCAGGAAGTGTTGAAAGACCCGTACCTGTTCCGTGAGGCTTACACCGTAGGAGACATGTGGAGCATTCTCAGCAAGAACCCTGCATACTCCAACAGGGCTATGAGTGACGTATTTGCCGGCAACGCCGAATCTGACTGGGTAGTTTATTACTCCGGCTCTGATACCTACATGAGCGAAAGCGAAATTGGCGGCGACGGCTTTACTTCCAGTTCAATTGTTGGTTACCGTAACGGTGACACCTGGTACGATGCTCAAGGTAATGAGGTTACGAACCCCGAGTCTGCCCTTTCTCTGAACGTCAACGGACCTATTTTGAAGAACCCGCTCTATGACGAGAACAACAACCTTATTGGCGGTATCACGAAAGTAGAGTCAAGCGCATTCACCGACTACGTTGCTCAATGGTCTGTGATGCCTCGTATCTCGTTCTCATTCCCGGTAAATGACAACTCTTTGTTCTATGCCCACTACAACATCATCACATCCCGTCCGACCAACCTGCAGATTTCACCGATCGACTATCTGTTCATTTCGCAGCGCAAATCCACTAGCGACATCGTGAACAACCCCAACCTGAAACCTCAGCAGAGTATCGACTATGAAATCGGTTTCCGTCAGAAAATCGGCACCAGATCTTCTATCAGCATCAGCGCTTACTATTCTGAAAAACGTAACCAGATCCAAGCTTACCGCTTCACGGGCGCATATCCGAACACCTATTACTCTTACCAGAACATTGACTTCGGTACAGTACAAGGTTTCACGTTCGCTTATAAGATGAACAGAACGCATAACCTTACCCTTTCGGCCAACTATACGCTTCAGTATGCTAAAGGTACAGGTTCAAGCACCACATCTCAGCTCTCAATCTTGGCTGCCAACCAGCCTAACTTAAGAACACTTACCAACTTGTCATTCGACCAGAGACACAGAATCGGTGTCAACCTCGACTATCGTTTCGACGGCGGTGTTGACTACGACGGGCCTAAAACAGAAAAGACTGTCATGGTTGACGGAAAGCCGACGACTAAGACCATCCAATGGTTTGCCAACACTGGCGTTTCGTTGCTGTTCTCTGCCGCTTCAGGTACACCTTACACGCGTTCAAGCACACCGAACTCTACGATTGTCTCTGGTACCACTTCCACCATTTCCGGTTCTCTCTATGGTTCCAATATGCCGTGGCAGTATCAGTGCGACTTTCGTATCGACAAGACTTTCGTGTTCAACTTGAACAAGAACGCAAAAGACAAAGACGGAAATGCAAAATCAGCAAAACCTGGTTATCTGACCGTTTACATCGACATCCAGAACCTCTTCAACTTCAAGAACATTGTTTCTGTGTATGATTACACGGGCAATGCCGATGACGATGGTTACCTTTCCGCTTCTGAGTACCAGCAGGCTATCAACTCTCAGATCTATGTGCCTTCTTACATTGCATACTACCAGATGAGAGTTCAGAATCCGTACAACTACAGTCGCCCGATCCGCGCAAGTTTGGGTATCCAATTCGGTTTTTAATAGTTAGAAATAAAAATAAAAGTACATATATGAAAAACAACGGTAAAATTTTCTGCTTGATGCTCCTGCTCGTGTGCATGGCTTTCAGTTCAGTGCATGCCGAGAAGTCAAAAGGAGCGCAAAGAGTATCCACACCGAAGGCAGAATCTGCTACATGTCTTCCCGCCAGCGGTTCTAACGAACTTACGATCAACAATGTTCGTGCATACCTCGAAACCGGCGGTACCATGTGGTTCAAAGAATTGGCTGAATACGAGATTCCTATCGGTTCAGGCAAGACCTCAATGTTCTGCGCTGCTCTGTGGATTGGCGGCCGCGATGCCAACGGCCAGCTCAAACTCGCTGCTGTACGTTTCAGACAAGTCGGCAACGACTTCTGGACCGGCCCTCTGAAAATCACAGGCGCAGGTACAACACAGTCTATGTGTATCAAATTCGACAAGCATTTCAAGATTACACGTTCCGAAGTTGACCAGCACATAGCAGGCTACAACACTTCCGGTTACGTTATGCCTTCTTCTATCGCTAACTGGCCTGCCCATGGCGACGAGGGCTATTCTTACTATCTTGCTCCTTTTAAAGATGTGAACGGCAACGGTGTTTATGACCCTGAAAACGGCGATTATCCGTACTACGACATCAACAATGAACTCTGCCCTTGGACTGAGGACAACATTGCTGCTGCTGCTGCCCACGAACTCCCGAGAACCCCTGAAGACCTTTGGCTCGAACAAAGAAACTACCCTGGTTCTGAACCTGACTACACCCGTTCTAACGGTATGATCTATGCCGACCATGTGCTTAAAGGCGATGCTACAATGTTCTGGATTTTCAACGATAACGGCGGTCCTCATACTGAGTCTGGCGGCAGCCCCATCGGTCTTGAAATCCGCGGACAGGCTTTCGGCTTCTCTACCAACGATGACCTCAACAACATGACATTCTACTCATACGAGATTATCAACCGTTCAACTTATACGCTTACCAATACGTTCTTCTCTCAATGGGTTGACCCGGATCTTGGTTACGCTTACGATGACTATGTAGGTTGCGATGTGGGACGTGGTCTCGGCTACTGCTACAACGGTACCAATGTTGACGGTTCAGGTCAAACTTGGGCTTACGGAGACCAACCGCCCGCAATCGGCGTTGACTTCTTCCAAGGACCTTATATGGACGCCGACAACAGGGATAACCCTAAATTCTATGCTGACAGTGCCTCTTTCACGGGATATTGCGACAAATTCCTCAACAGCACTTACGCTAACGACCAGATGGCCATCAACGGTGTCAACTTCGGTGACGGCATCATAGATAATGAGCGTTTCGGTATGAGAAGATTTGTCTATCACAACAACGACCAGACAGTCGTAGGTGACCCTAGTGAAGCATACGAGTATTATAATATGCTTCAAGGCATTTGGAAAGACAATACCAAAATGAAATTCGGCGGCAACGCTCACGACAGCAATGGTCCTGATTGCGACTTCATGTTCCCTGGAACTTCCGACGTTTGTAACTGGGGTACGCAAGGTATCGATCCTAACTATTCTAAAGATGGCGGCTGGACCGAGGCTAATGAAGGCAATGCTCCTTACGACCGTCGTTTTATGCAGTCTGCCGGACCTTTCACCCTCAAGCCGGGTTCTGTTAACTACATCACAGTAGGTATTCCTTGGGCACGTGCTTCACAAGGCGGAGCTCAAGCCTCTGTTGACCTCCTTAAAATCGCTGACGACAAGTGCCAGTCTCTTTTCGAGAACTGCTTCAAGACCCTCGATGGTCCCGACGCTCCTGACATGACCATCCGCGAACTTGAGAATCAACTCGTGATTTATCTGTCCAACGATGATCCAAACAGCAACAACTACCATGAGTCATACGTTGAACTTGATCCTCAGATTACCAAAACCCTGACTACTACTGAATACATCAACCAACTTGACACCGTTTATGCATACGATGCTGAAGGCAACCCTGATACCATAGTTACTTCTTCCATTATGCCCGTAACGACAACCGACACGCTTTCTACGGAAGATCGTCAATATAAATTTGAAGGTTATCAGATTTATCAGCTTGCCAATTCATCTGTTAGCGCTACCGACCTCAGCGATGTCAGCAAAGCTATCCTGATTGCTCAATGCGATGTTGAAAACAATGCTTCTCAGATTGTCAACTGGATTTATAACGACGCAGTTGGTACTTCCGTGGCCACAGAGATGGTTAACGGCAGCAACAAGGGCATTTCTCACTCCTTTGTCGTAACGGAAGACAAGTTTGCAACAGGTTCAAACAAAAACCTTGTCAACCACAAAGAGTACTACTTTATGGTTGTTGCATACGGTTACAACCAATACAAGAAATTCACGTTGGATGCCACCAACCTTGACGGCCAAACGACCCCGTACCTTGCCGGACGTCGTAACATCAAGGTCTATACAGGTGTTCCTCACAAACCTATTGACAACCTCACCAACAGTGTTTACGGCGATCAGCCTATGATTACCCGTATCGAAGGTCAGGGCAACGGCGGATTCTTCTTGGATCTTACCGATGAATCTCGCGACCTTATCCTGGCTAACAACACTT
>CAVIPZ010000121.1:0-1293 GCA_963644715.1 bacterium
AGGGTTCGGCTGTTCGCCGATTAAAGTGGCACGCGAGCTGGGTTCAGAACGTCGCGAGACAGTTCGGTCCCTATCTGTTGTGGGCGCAGAAGCTTGAGAGGACCTGACTCTAGTACGAGAGGACCGAGTTGGACTAACCTCCGGTGAACCGGTTGTGGCGCCAGCCGCACCGCCGGGTAGCTGCGTTAGGATGAGATAAGTGCTGAAAGCATCTAAGTACGAAACTCACCTCAAGATGAGGCTTCATTCAAGGGTCGTTGGAGACTACGACGTAGATAGGCCGCAGGTGTAAAGGCAGCGATGCCAAAGCCGAGCGGTACTAATCACCCGAAACTTTCCGGAATGCTCGGCAAAAATCAAATGCAATCGAGGCTCAGGCCTGGTTCTTCCCAATCATGTCAATCCCATAGGGCGCACGTTCGCCCAAGAGAGATTGCGGTGATTATAGCGTCGGGGCACACCTCTTCCCATTCCGAACAGAGAAGTTAAGCCCGTCCGCGCCGATGGTACTGCCTTGACCGGTGGGAGAGTAGGTCGTCGCCCAATACTACAGAGGGTCTCCTGTCACGGAGACCCTTTTTTTTTGCTCTATCACCACCGCCCAAACCGCTTTTTAGCCTATCTTTGCAACTCTAATTTTAACCCTGTTCAAATGATTTCTAAACCTATTGTCGCCCCTTCCCTCCTTTCCGCTGATTTTGCATCCCTTGATAAGGATGTCGATATGCTTAACCGTTCTCAAGCCGAGTGGATCCATCTCGACATTATGGACGGTATGTTTGTTCCTAATATCTCTTTCGGCATCCCCGTGGTCAAGGCAGTCCGCCGCCTTTCTCAAAAACCGCTCGATACTCACTTGATGATCGAACAACCTGACCGCTATGTTCATGCTTTTAAGGATGCCGGTGCTGACATGCTTACCGTTCATTACGAAGCCTGTACACATCTTCACCGTACAGTTTCGTACATTAAGGATGCAGATATGCTTGCTGGTGTCGCCCTTAACCCCCATACCCCCGTCAACCTTCTCGAAGATATTATCAATGATGTTGATTTGGTGCTGATTATGTCAGTGAATCCTGGCTTTGGCGGTCAAAAATTCATTGAACGCGCCCTTGCAAAAATTTCAAATCTCCGCAACATGATTGTCCGTTCTGGCTCTAATGCCTTTATTGAGGTTGATGGCGGCGTTTGTCAAGACAATATTGCTAAGATTGTTGCCGCCGGTGCTGATGCTGTGGTAGCCGGCAGTGCAGTTTTTGGAGCTTCTGACCCGATTTCTGCAATTTCTAA
>CAVIPZ010000121.1:1303-5938 GCA_963644715.1 bacterium
CTTAAAGACGCTGAATAAGCTATACCTTTAATCTAATATCCCTTTTTTGCTTTTATAATACCCAATTCATTTTTTTTCGACTATGACACTTCAACGCAAAGGAACATCCTATAGTATGTTCGTCATCGGCGCTCTTTTTTTTGTCTTCGGTTTTATTACCTGGCTGAATAATATCCTTATCCCCTATATGAGGATGGCATGTGAACTGCATACCCAAGTGCAAGGCTATCTTGTCACGTTTGCTTTTTATATTGCCTATTTCTTTATGGCTATTCCCTCTTCCTTTATTTTGAAGAAGACTGGCTACGGCAATGGTATGGCTCTCGGTCTGGTTATTATAGCCGTTGGTTGTATGACATTCATACCTGGGTCTATGCTGCGGAGTTATCCGGTGTTCCTTGCCGGTCTTTTTCTGCAAGGCAGCGGTCTTTCGCTGCTCCAAACCGCAGCCAACCCTTACGTCACCATTATCGGTCCAGTCGAAACCGCCGCTCGACGGATGAGCATTATGGGTATCTGCAATAAGGTGGCTGGCATGACGGGCATTTTGTTGCTTTACAATGCGCTCTTCAGCGGCAAGGAGAAACTTATCCAAGATATAGCCAACGCTTCAGACCCGCTGCTTAAAGAGGGATTGCTGCAGGAACTTGCCAATGGGGTGGTGCTCCCGTATATTGTCATCACAGCTGTGTTAGTGGCATTGGTGCTGTTTGTCAAGGCCGCCCGCCTTCCCGAGATTGCCAGCAACGACAACTCTGACGAACATAAAGGCTTTGCCGGCATTTTCCAATATCCCTACTTGCTGATGGGCGCTTTTGCCATTTTCTTCTACGTTGGAGCCGAAGTTATCGCTATCGATACGCTTATCGGATATGGTGATTATTACGAAATCCCGACGTCTGTGTCGCATTATTTTGGAGTTTATGCATTGCTGGCGTTGCTGGCCGGTTATGTTGTCGGCATCTTTACGGTTCCTCGCTTCCTCTCCCAAAGGCAGGCACTCATCGTGCAGCTCTTTTTGGCCATAGCCTTGGTGGTGGTGGCGCTGTGTACGCAAGGACTGGCTTCCGTCACGGCCATCATCTGCCTCAGTTTCGCCCATGCCATTATGTGGCCCGCAATATGGCCGCTGGCAATCCACGACTTAGGCAAATATACAGAACTTGGTTCCGCACTGCTGGTCAGGGGCATTGTGGGCGGAGCCCTGCTGCCGCTGCTGTACGGGAAAATTGCCGATTTAGCCTCGCCGCACGCCGCCTATGCGCTGCTGTTTGTGTCGTATGCATATATCTTGTTTTTCGCTACGGTGGGCTATAAAATCAAACAAAAAGGTCAGTCTCAGGAATGATGCAGTCGGTGACCGCCTCGCCGATATGCCGCAGTAAGGTGAAATTGATGCCCGCCTGCCGGTTTTTCTTGTCCTGCTTCATATAGGATTTTATCTGCGCCAGTTGCTGTACCGTCAATGGCGGTATTTGATAGTGCCGTGTTACCAGTTGCCTTATTCTTGCGTCTTCTTCTTTTTTCAGAAGCCCTTGCGCCATTGAGATGCTGCTTTCATATACCGTGCCTATAGCCACGGCAACGCCATGCGGCATTTGTTTCCCCTCGGCGTGCCAAAGGCTTTCAAGCGCGTGCCCAAACGTATGCCCGAAGTTCAGCACGTGTCGCTGCTGGCGGTCCATCGGGTCAATGGCAACAATCTCTCGTTTGATGGCGGCGCAAGTCTCAATCCATTCGGGTCGGATGGCCGTGGCGGATATCTTTTCCAACTTTTCAAATTCGTTGAACATTGCGGCAGAACTCGTGAGGGCATATTTGATCATCTCGCCAAAGCCGCTTTGCAATTCCTTTGGCGGCAGTGTCTTCAGCAAGTGCGTGTCGGCTGGCACTACATAGTCGGGCTGCCTGATGGTGCCGATGCAGTTTTTGACACCCCCCATATTGACGGCGTTCTTGCCCCCTATGGCAGCGTCGGTCATTGCCAGAAGGGTGGTTGGATAGTTGATGCAGTGGATGCCCCGTTTGTAGGTGGCGGCCACAAAACCGCCTAAATCGCAGACCATTCCGCCGCCGAAGTTGACAAGAAACAAATCTTGCCCGTATGATTTCCGCAACAGTCGCTGCCAGATGCCGATGGCTTGTTCTATGCTCTTGGAGGCTTCGCCCGCAGGCACTACGACTTTATCTGTCGCAAAGTGCTCCGCCAATCTGTCAAGGTAGTGCGGATATAACGTGTTTACAATGCTGTCTGTGAGCACGACAACCTGTTTGGCATTGTGCTGTTGCAGCGTCTGTATCAAGCTCTCGAGCGGTGCCATAGGCTACCCTTCCATTTCAACTGCTACAAAGTCGGTCTGCACGCGCAGCGGCGGGTTCAGTTTGCAAATCTTAACGCGAACGTTCACGATGCCGGCAAAGTTCTCTTTGATTGCCCCAATAATGCGTGCGGCAAGCGTCTCGAGCAGGTGGACGGGCTCGTCCATCACGCTCTGCACGGTCTCATAAACGGATACGTAATCTACTGTGTCGTCGATGCAGTCGGTGGCAGCGGCATGTGTCAAGTCGCACTCCAGGGTCAAATCTACCACAAAGCGCGTGCCTACAACGCGCTCTTCTTCAAAACAGCCGTGATGACTGTAGAATTTCATTCCCGAAAGGATAATCGAAGACATAGCGCTTGCGGTTATTCGGCAGACTCTGCACGGTTGCTGGCACGTTTGCGCTCCGTTTCGTCAAGAATGATTTTGCGGAGTCTCAACGATTTAGGAGTGATTTCCAGATATTCGTCTTTGGCGATGAACTCCATATACTGCTCAAGCGAATATTTGACGGCTGGAGGGAGCACCATTTTTTCATCAGAGCCGGCAGCACGCATGTTTGACAATTTCTTTGACTTGCAGACATTGATGACGAGGTCTCCCTGACGGATGTGTTCGCCGATGACCTGCCCGGCATACACCTGTTCGCCTGGTTCAATGAAGAAACGTCCGCGGTCTTGCAGTTTGTTCATAGAATAGGCGAAAGCCTGCCCTGTTTCCATTGCGATCAGAGAGCCGGCATGACGACCCGGAATTTCGCCTTTCCATGGTTCAAAAGCGAGGAAACGGTGCGAGATGATGGCCTCGCCCTCTGTGGCGGTCAACAACTGGTTGCTCAAGCCGATGATGCCTCGCGACGGAATGTTGAAGGTGAGATGCACACGGTCGTTCAGTGTCTCCATTGACAGCATTTCGCCTTTCTTGCGCGACACGTAGTCGATGACTCGGCTCGACATCTCTTCGGGCACCAGAACGGTGAGTTCTTCGATGGGTTCGCATTTCTTGCCGTCTATTTCCTTGATGATGACTTGCGGCTGGCCTACTTGCAGTTCGTAGCCCTCGCGTCTCATCGTCTCGATGAGAATGGAAAGGTGCAGTATGCCTCGCCCGAACACGTTCAGACGGTCAGGCGAGTCGGTCTCTTCGATGCGCAACGCCAGATTCTTCTCCAATTCGGCAAAAAGCCGGTCGCGCAGATGGCGTGAGGTTACATATTTGCCCTCTTTCCCGAAGAACGGAGAGTTGTTGATGGTGAACAGCATGCTCATAGTGGGTTCATCTACTTTGATGGGCGTAAGCTGCTCCGGATTGTCATAGTCGGCTACGGTGTCGCCGATCTCGAAGTCATCAAGCCCTAACACAGCACATATTTCGCCTGCTTCAACAGGGGTTTTGATTTTTTCTTTGCCGAGTCCTTCAAAAACGTAAAGTTCCTTGACTTTCGACTTCTCTACGGTGCCGTCACGCTTTACCAGCGAAACGTTCTGTCCCCAGGCGATGCTGCCTCGTTTTACGCGCCCAACGGCGATGCGCCCTACATACGAAGAGTAGTCCAGCGATGAAATCATCATCTGGAGTGTGCCAGGGTCTGCTTTAGGTGCGGGAATGTATTTTATGATGGTGTCTAACAGGTACGAAATGTCGGAGGTTGGGGTTTTCCAGTCTGGACCCATCCATCCGTTCTTGGCGGATCCGTAAACGGTAGGAAAGTCGAGTTGGTCGTCGTTTGCGCCCAAGTTGAACATCAGCTCAAAAACGGCTTCTTGCGCCAAGTCGGGTTGGCAGTTGGGCTTGTCCACCTTGTTGATGACCACGATGGGCTTAAGTCCCAGTTCTATGGCCTTTTGCGTAACAAAGCGCGTTTGCGGCATAGGACCCTCAAAAGCATCTACAACCAGCAGCACGCCGTCGGCCATGTTCAGCACGCGTTCTACCTCGCCGCCGAAGTCGCTGTGCCCCGGGGTGTCTATGACGTTAATCTTTACGCCTTTGTAGCGGACGGAAACGTTTTTGGAGAGAATAGTGATGCCCCTTTCCCGTTCAAGGTCGTTGTTGTCAAGCACCAAATCCTGCACCTGCTGGTTTTCTCTGAACAGATGCGCCTGGTATAAAATTCGGTCAACTAAAGTGGTTTTGCCATGGTCAACGTGTGCAATAATGGCTATGTTTCTGATTTCTTGCATCTTGTAAAATAAAAATTCTGGCAAAAATACAAAAAATATGTTTTTCCGTATTTCAGAATTTTGCATAGAAATGGACGATAGATTCAAGTGGCAAAGTTATAAAAAACATGCGCCGGGAAATCGAAAGAAAG
>CAVIPZ010000122.1:0-5926 GCA_963644715.1 bacterium
CCCGAACATGATGGGGGTGCTCTGCGAACTCAACGAGGAGGGGGTCACTTTTGTGGCTACGGATGCCCACAAACTGGTCAGATACCGCAACGACCAGGTGAAAATGCCCGAACCCGCATCGTTCATATTGCCTAAAAAACCTATATCACATCTTAAGAATATCCTTTCGTCGGTCAACGAAAACGTACATGTGGAGTTTTCAAAGGAGAACAATCACATCAGCTTCTCGTTCGGGAATTATGTCCTCTATTCCATTCTCAAGGAAGGCAAGTATCCTAAATACGAGTCTGTCATTCCTAAGGAGAACCCGATGTCGCTCGTGATTGACCGCGATGAGCTCCTGAAGTCAATCAAGCGTGTCGGCATCTATTCTAACCAATCTACGTTCCAAATCAGGGTTTCGTTGTCTGAAAACGGCACTACAATCACGGCCGAGGATGTCGATTATTCCAACAAGGCCATCGAGAATGTGGCAGGCGAATATACCGGCGAGGCTATGGAAATAGGCTTCAATTCCCGCTTCCTCCGCGAAATGCTGGAAAATATGGACTCCCATCAGGTCAGACTCGAGATGTCGGAGCCAAGCCGCGCCGCTTTGTTGCTGCCTGTGGAAGAGTTTGACGAACACGAGCAGCTGCTGATGCTGATTATGCCGGTAATGCTCAACTATTGACAGTCGGTGCCGGCATTGACGCCGCTAAAGACAGAAACAAGGAAAACCGGGTTGCCGCTTCCGGCCAACGGCGCGGAAGAGGAAAGTCCGGGCAACATAGAGCACCATACTTCCTAACGGGAAGGCATCGCAAGATGACAGAAAGTGCCACAGAAAATATACCGCCTGAAAAGGTAAGGGTGAAATCGCGAGGCAAGAGCTCACGCCGCCGTCAGCGATGCCGGCGGAGGTAAACCTTATGGGTTGAAAGACCAAATAAACCGAGGCTTGAGGGCTGCTCGTCCGACTCGGAGGGTAGGTTGATGGAGACGCGCGGCAACGCACGCCCAAGATAAATGGCAATCCTTGACAGAACCCGGCTTACAGGTTTTCCTTTGTTATGACGGACACTCCAAGTGTCCGTTTTTTTTACCACCTCGGCTTGAACGCATCCTCAATGTGACGCACGGTGAAACCGCCGTCCTGACTTATTACCGAGATGATGTCAAAACGGATCTCTTTCCGGATGCCGCGCCGCTCCACATAGACCGCCGCTGCACGTATCAGGTTCCGCTGCTTCTGCGAGTTGACAAAGTCCTCCGGTTCCCCGAACGCGTCACTTTTGCGCGTCTTCACTTCTGCGATGACTAAAAAACTGTCGTTGCTGGCGATGATGTCCACTTCTAAATGCCCGATCCGCCAGTTCCGCTCCAAAATCTGATACCCTTTGTCCTCAAGATGCTCTGCCGCCGCATCTTCTCCCTTTTTTCCTTTAATCTGGTTTTCCGTTTTCATTGTTGAAATTTATATCGTAGTTAAAATAATGCTGCAAAAATAAAATATTTTTACAAACTTGAAAGTTTTTGCTATTTTTGCACCCTGAACATGAATTCAAGATGTACCGTCTATGACAGAAGCTTTTTTACAGTATTTGTGGCAACATGGCCTTTTTTGCGCATCCGACCTCCGCACAACAGAAAACGTCCCCCTGTTTGTGGTGTCGCCAGGATATCTGAACGGGGATGCAGGTGCAGATTTCAGGCAGGCCGTCGTCATGATAGGCAATATGAAATGGGTAGGAGATGTGGAGATCCATATCAGAAGCTCAGACTGGTACCGGCACGGACACCACCATGACGACAAGTACAAGTCGGTGATTCTGCATGTGGTTTATCAGCATGATTGCGAAGTGGAACGGCAAGACGGTGAGCTTTTCCCCGTGCTGGAACTTGCCCCCTACATTTCTGAAGAGATGCACCGGCATTACAGCAGCCTGGTTTCTTCGCAGGCTTTGCTCCCGTGCCGCGCTTATCTGCCGCAAGTCAAACCGATTTATGTGCAGTCGATGCTTTCTTCAATGCTGATGGAAAGGCTGCTCCGTAAGCAGCAAGCGATTGTTCGTATGTTGAGCGAGTGTGAACACAACTGGCGCGAGGTGTTTTATAGGATGCTGTCGGCAGGATTCGGCTTCAAGACGAATACAGCGGCTTTTGAACTGCTGGCGGCAAGTCTGCCGTTCCACATCCTGGCAAAACATTCAGATTCAGAACTTCAGACCCGAGCGCTGCTTTTCGGGCAAGCCGGCTTTTTGGAATCTCCCGGTGCCGACGATTATTACAATGCGATGAAATATGAATACGATTATTTACGATGCAAGTACCGTTTGACGCCCATAGGCAGTTTCCACTGGAATCTGCTGCGCCTCCGCCCGTCAAATTTTCCGTGCATCAGGCTTTCCCAATTGTCTGCGTTGCTGTACCGCGCTCCTGACTTGATGAACGAGTTGATGGAAAATGCAGATGCCTCCTCGTGGCGCAAAATGTTTGAGGTGAAGGCTGACAGTTATTGGCAGCACCATTACCATTTTGGCAAGAAGACGATTCTGCGGCATAGTGTCATGCTGGGCGAAAGCGCGGTCTCTTCATTGTTGATAAATGCAGTGGTGCCGTTTCTGTTCTCCTATTGCAAGTTTTCGGGCGAAGAGCGGATGATGGAGAACATTATGCTTCAGTTGGAACAGATTCCTTTTGAAGACAACCGCGTGACAAGGGTCTTTGTTGACACGCCCTTTTCACAGAAGAGCGCGTTTGATTCGCAGGCACTGACTGAACTTAAATCTACACGTTGCGACAAGCGCGAATGCCTGAAATGTACAATTGGGGAACAGATTGTGAGAAAACGCCCTGATTTGCCTCAAGAGCAGCCATAAACCTCTCTTTTGATCTGCGGTATGAGCCGGTCGATGTCGCCCGCACCGATGGTCAGCAATACATCTGGGGTGTGATGCTTGAGGTAGGGGATGAGTTCGGTTTTTCCTATCACCCGCTTGCAAGGGTTCTTGATGAGGGCGGCAAGGTGCTCCGAATCGATTCCGGGAATGGGCCGTTCTCGGGCGGGATAAATGGGCAGCAGCAAGGTCTCGTCCAGTTCTGAAAGAACCTCCGCAAACTGTTCCGCAAAGTCGCGCGTGCGACTGTAGAGGTGCGGCTGAAAAATGCCGCAGACGTGCTTGCCCGGATAGATGCTGCGCACCGCCGTGATGAACGACTGTATCTCTTGGGGGTGGTGGGCATAGTCGTCAATGAAGATTCTCCCGTTTTGGTTGACGATATAGTCGAAGCGGCGTTTTACACCGGCAAATGTCTTGAGTTTGTTGATGATATGTTCGTCGGAAACATCGATGGGCAGTGCGGTGTCAAGGTTCTTTTGCTCTATCAGCGTGGCGATGGCGGCGGTGGCGTTCAGGATGTTGTAACGTCCGTTGGCATGCAGGATGAGGTCGCGGATCTCCCGACCGTCTGGCATCCGCAGGCTAAAGGTGGCGCAGTTGGGTGAAAGCCTGAGGTCAAAGGCACTGTAGGAAGCATCCGTTCCGGTGCCGTAGGTTCGTTTGCAGGGGTGTTCAAACAGTCCGGCTATCGTTTCTTCAACAATCAGTATTTTAGACTGCAAGGCGAATTGGCGGAATGCGTTAAGCATCTCTTCGCGGTTGCCGTAAATGTCGAGGTGGTCGGCGTCAGCAGCTGTGATGACGGCCACGGAGGGGTGCATCGTAAGGAACGAACGGTCAAACTCGTCGGCTTCGGCCACGGCTATGACCGGGTGTTCGTCAAGCACGAAGTTGTCGTTGAAGTTTTTTGCAATGCCCCCGATGAACGCCAGAATGCGGGTTTCGGGCGACAGCAGATGCGAAACCATCGCCGTGCTGGTGGTCTTGCCGTGCGTGCCGGCTATCGCAATGGCGGGCATGCGCTCTGTGATGTGGCCAAGCACTTGCGATCTTTTGTACAGCGGAACGCCACACTCCCGAAGATGGCAGAACTCAGGATTGCTTTCGGGAACAGCCGGCGTATAGACGGCAAATTCAAGCACTTGGGGAATCTTGGCAATGTCGGGCTCAAAGTGTATTCGGGCACCCTTGCGGACAAGCATGTCCGTGATGGGCGACGGGGTGCGGTCATAGCCGTAAACGGCATAGTGTTCAGACAGGAAATACTGGGCGAGGGCGCTCATCCCGATGCCTCCGATGCCGAGAAAATATATCGTGCTATTTTTCATAAATAAGAAATACGGTTCTTCTGTTCTTTGCCCGTCCGGCTGCGGTGCTGTTGTCGGCCACAGGCTTGTTCTTGCCGTAGCCTTTGTAACGCATACGGTCAGCAGAGATGCCTTTCTCAACCACATAGTCGTAAACGGCCTTGGCACGCTGTTCCGACAGTTTGAGGTTGGCATCGTCGTTTCCCACATTGTCTGTATGTCCTTGGATTTCCACTTTTACGGTGGGATTGCTGCGGAGAAAGTCTATGAAGAGCGACAGGATTATCTTGGAATTTTTGGTCAGCGTGAACGAGTTCGTTTCGTAATAGATGTCTTTGAGGTTGCAGACGGCTCCCGTTTCGATGGCCTTGATTTCCGTGTTTTTGGTGACTACTGAAGCTTTCTGCTGTTCCGGGGTGATGATTTGGGAGTCGTAGGTGTGCCCCTCTTTCTTGACGGTTACGATAACAGGCGCTGCCGAATCTTGTTTCACTTCTGCCGCCACGGCATAGTTTCCGGTTTCTGCATTCACGATGCCTTGCGATACGACGTTCGAGGCTGTGTCGTGTACTTCAACGGTGGCGCCTTGCAGGTCTCCGTCGTCAGAGGACACTTTCCCTTTCACAATCATCATTGTATGCGGGCGGGCTCCTTCATAAAGCTCGAACTGGTAGATGTTCCAGTCCGCATTGTCGATGTTGTTGGACGAGAAATAGCCGGTCTTGCCGTCAAGACTGACAAAGAAGTTGACCTCGTCGTTTTCCGAATTGATAGGGTATCCGAGATTGTAGGGCTTGGACCATTGGTTCTTTTCGTCTAATTTGGAGTAAAAGATGTCTTGGCCGCCCAGCCCGTCGTGCCCGTTGGAGGAGAAGTAGAGTGTTTTGCTGTCGGTGTGCAGAAAGGGCGAACGTTCGTCTCTCTCGGTGTTGATGGTCGGACCGAGGTTGACAGGTTTGCGCCATGTGCCGTCGCTGTTGCGCTGCGAGTACCAGATGTCGGCGCCGCCCAGTCCGCCGGGTCTGTCGGAGGCGAAGAACAGCAGTTTGCCGTCTGAACTCAACGAGGCCTGCGACTCCCACGAGTTGGGACTGTTGATGTTGCTGCCGAGCGATTTGGGCTCCGACCACCCGTCTTCACCCCGTTCTGCGTAATAGAGGTCGTAGTTGTAGTACCCGTTCGTGGTGGAAACAAGTTTTGTGAATATCATCAGGTCGTTGGTGATGTTGACGGTGGGGCTGCCTTCGCTCAGCGATTTGTTGAAAGGCTCGGGCAGTGGCTCGCCCGTGTTGTAGGCGTTGCCATGCCGCTCGGCAACACTGAAAAACTCTTTGGTGATTTTCTCCCCGTGGCTGAACGGTCCCGTGTCTGCCACGTCTTTGCGCCGTGTGAAATAGAACAGTTCGCCGTCGGGCGACAATGTCCCCAGATACTCGTCGTCGGGGGTAGAAATGCCGGCCACAGGCTTGGGGTCAAATGGGACAGGATGATTCAAAATGGTGTGGAAAAATACGGATTTTCGTATGATGATTTTGGCCTCTTCAACCCAATCGGGCTCGTGGGCGTTCTGGTTCGCTTTCTCGTACAAGTCGGGATTGTCCACAATGAAGTAGGCAAAGCGCAGCGACTCTGGAAACAGTTCGTTGAAATAGGCGAGCCGTGCAGCATAAAGGCAGCATTGTGGCTTGTAGTAAGGGCACACGTCAAATATCCGCCCGAAAGCCGTCAGTGCCTTAT
>CAVIPZ010000123.1:0-5842 GCA_963644715.1 bacterium
CCTCAAATGTTCGCCCCGGAAAGTCTGGCAGCAATTTGTCGGAGGTGTAGAGATGGGAATTGGGGTGCAGTTTGCGCAATTCGTAACGCTCCGCCACGCTCCTGAAAGCCCCGGCTTTCATCAATGCCGCATTAGGTTCATAGAGGTACTTTCCGGTCTTGTTGGCATAGATGGGATGTGCTTCCGTCTCTTCCTGTGGCGTAAACCTGAATGTGACGGTCTTGCCGTTACGGATATCGACGGCGACAAAAGGGCGTTGTTCGGGGCGTACGGGCTCGTGTGACAACACTATGAGCAGTTCGCGGCACTCGCCCTCAACGGCAACAATATGCACAGCGGCGGTCTCGGGCAGGCGCGCAAGGGTGTCACGGATATCGAGCATCGGCGACAATTTCACCATCACGGCATGGCGTGCAAGGGCAAGCAACGTCTCCTTGTGCCGAACGATGTCGGGGGTGCAGTCGGCAATGGAGACGACACGCCGCCCGTGGCAGTCACGGCGCGAGGGGTCGGCAAAGAGGCAGTCGGCGGGGTGCGCATCTTGGAGGTATTCCTCCATCGTCTGGCAGCGGAACACGACATTGCTGATGTGCATAGCCTCGGCGTTGTGGCGCACCGTCTCGCAAAGCGCCTGTTGCGGCTCCACATACACGCAAGTGCCGAACCTGCTGGCAAAGGCGAACGTGTCAACGCCGAATCCGCCGGTCAGGTCAACGAGCGTGTCACCCTGCAGCAGCGAGGCTTTGTATTGCGCAGCGGCCCAGGAGGAGCATTGTTCCATGGCAAGGGCAAGCGGAAAGAGCACGCCGTCCGCGGCAAAATGGGCGGGCAGTTTCTTCGCCGCTTTCTGCAAGCCCTGTATCTGCTGCAAGGCAAGCCTGAAGTCAACTGCACGGTCACGGCATCCGGCCAAAGCCAGCGCATTGACATCATCCAGCCAGTGCTTCTTTATGAAATCTTGCGTCTCCGGACTCATCTTAAGCTAATTACGGAGGATATACTGTTCCATCTTTTCAAGCCAATGCATGGCCGACTTCACCGAAGGCGTGTTGCGAACGGTAAGGAGAAGCTTGGAGTTGGCCTCCTTCAATTGAACGGCAGGGTGATTCTGCTGCACAAAACCGAGAACCTTTCCGAAAGTGTCAGACTGGTAGTATTTGGAAGCGGAATTGCCGGTAAAATATCCCGTAAGCGTATTTTTCTTGAGTATGATTTTCTCAAAGTTCAGCTTTGCGGCAAGGAGGCGCAACGGAATGATGCGGATCAGTTCTTCGGTAGGTTCAGGCAACGGCCCGAAGATGTCGAGCAGCTTTTTCTTGAACAGTTCCAGTTTCTGGAGGTCTTTTATGCTTTCCAGTTCCTTGTAGAGGCTCATCCTTTCGCTCACATTGCTGATATAGTCGGAGGGGAACAGCGCCTCGATGTCGGTTTCTATGAGACATTCGCGCAGCACAAGGCCGGAGTTGTCAGCCCACTGCACGTCATCCACATCGGTGTCTTTCATCTCGCGGATGGCTTCGGCCAGTATTTTCTGGTACATTTCGTAGCCTATCTCGTTGATGAACCCGCTTTGGTCGGCGCCCAAGATGTTGCCGGCGCCGCGGATGTCAAGGTCGCGCATAGCAATCTGTATGCCACTGCCGATGTCAGAGAAGTCCTCGATGGCCTGCAGCCGCTTGCGTGCCTGGTCGTTGAGAGTATCGTAGGGTTTGATGAAGAGGTAGCAGTAGGCTTTCTGGTTGTTGCGCCCTACCCTGCCGCGCAGCTGGTGCAGCACGTTGAGCGCGAAGTTCTGCGCATCGTTGATGATCATGGTGTTGGCGTTGACAATGTCGAGCCCCGATTCAACAATCGTGGTAGAAACCAGCACGTCGAACTGCCGGTTGATGAAGTCGGTCATCACCTGTTCGAGTTTCTCGCCCTCCATTTGGCCATGTGCCACGGCGATGCGGGCGGAGGGCACCAGCCGCTGTATCAGCCCTGCCAGTTCAGAAATGTTCTGTATTTTGTTGTGTACCACAAACACCTGCCCTTGCCGGTCGAGTTCTGACTGCACAGCCGTGCGCAGGATGTCCTCGTCAAACACATGCACCTCGGTCTGTATAGGCTGCCGGTTGGGCGGCGGAGTCGTGATTACAGAGATGTCGCGGGCTCCGATGAGCGAGAACTGCAGCGTGCGCGGTATCGGCGTGGCCGACATTGTCAGGGTGTCGATGTTGACACGCAGCTCGCGCAGCTTCTCTTTGGCCGCCACCCCGAATTTCTGCTCCTCGTCGATGATGAGCAGCCCGAGGTCTTTGAACACAACGTCTTTGCTCAGCAGCCTGTGCGTGCCTACCAGTATGTCGATCTTGCCCTCCTTGAGCCGCTGCAGGGTCTCCTTGATCTGCTTTCCGGTCTTGAACCTGTTGACGTACTCCACACGGCACGGCATGTTCTGAAGCCGCTCGGAGAATGTGGTGTAATGTTGCAGGGCGAGCACGGTGGTGGGCACCAGCACGGCAACCTGCTTGCTGTCGCATACGGCCTTGAATGCGGCACGGATGGCAATCTCCGTCTTGCCGAAGCCTACATCCCCACAGATGAGACGGTCCATAGGGTGCGGGCTCTCCATATCGCGCTTCACGTCTGCAAGCGTCTTGACCTGGTCGGGCGTGTCTTCGTAGATGAACGATGCCTCCAGTTCGGTCTGCATGTAGTTGTCGGGCGAGAAAGCAAACCCTTTGCCAGCCTTGCGCTGCGAATAAAGCTTGATGAGGTCGATGGCCAATTCCTTCACCCTTTTCTTGGTGCGTTCCTTGATGCGGTCCCACGAGCCGGAACCGATGCGGTGCAAGGTGGGCGGCGTGCCGTCTTTGCCAACATATTTGCTGATTTTATGCAAAGAATGTACACTCACATATAGCAGGTCGCCGTCTTTGTACGACAGTTTGATGACCTCCTGCTCTTTGCCGTTCATCTCAGTCTTTTCAAGCCCTTGGTAAATGCCGATGCCATAGTCGATGTGTACCACATAATCGCCCGGCTGCAAATCGTAGATTTCTTTGAGCGTGAAGGCCTCGCTCTTCTTGTAGCGGTCGCGGATGACGACGCGCTCACATTTCTCCATGAACTGGTGGTCGGTATAGAGCGCAATCTTGCGCGCTTCGTCGCGGAATCCCTCGTGCAAGATGTAGCGGATCGGACAATACAGCAGGTCAAGGCGGTAAGAAGTGCCGTTATGCCTGTTGTATTTCTCAATCATTTCAGCCATTATCTTGTGAAGCCGGTCAAGTTGCCCCTCGCTTTCAGCCAAAAAGACACTCTTGATGCCTCGCTCCATATTGTCGATCCATTCGAGGAAAAGATAGTCGAAACTCTTGCCGAAGCTGTTTTGCGGTTTTATGCCGAAGTCAATGGCACAGTCACCTGCCGCGGGAGTGGCATTGATGAGGCAGCGGCGGCGTAACGCACAAGCCTGCTCAAACTCCTTTTTGCGAATAAAGAAATCGGCAACTTGATGCTCGCCGTCCTTGAACTCCTCTTCAGCACGTTTGTAGAGGGCGTCAATCTGCATTGCTACATCTTTGGGGCTGTCTGTCCAGACTATCGTGTCTGCCGGCAGGAAATCGAAGAGCGAGATGCGCTGTTCTTGCCGGTCGAGCGACACCACCTTGGGCATAATGCTGATTTGCTCTTCCTCACGGATCGAAAGCTGCGTTTCGGGGTCAAAATAGCGGATGGACTCCACCCGGTCGTTGTCAAGTTCGATACGGCAAGGATACTCGTCGGAATACGAAAACACATCAAAGATGCTGCCGCGCCAGGCAAACTGTCCGGGCTCAAACACAAAATCTTCTCTCAGGTATTCAAACTCGTAAAGGAACTGCAGAAACTCGTCAGTCGGGATTTCCGCGTCACGTCGGAGAGTGAAAGAATGGTCCTGCACGAACTTACGCGTCACGACTTTCTCCGCCAGGGCTTCGGGCGAGGTGACGACAATGCAGCCGCGGCCGGAGCCGACAGAGATGCGGTTGACGATCTCGGAGCGCAACTTCACGTTGGAGTTGTCAATCTCGCTGGAGGTGTGTGCCCGTTTGAACGAAGAGGGCAGATAGTGTATCCTGCGGGTTGCCAGCGACATGTCGTTCTCGCCCAGCAGCTTTTCAAGGTCGTTGTAAAAATAGACCGCCTTTTCGCGTGACGGCAACACGAAAAGCTGGCTGGCGTCGATGCTGCAAGAGACGTTAGCGGCCAACAACGGGAACGCTGAACCTGCAAGCCTGTTGAGCGCCAGCGGGCTGCCGCCATCCTGCTGCCGCAGCGTTTCTACGATTTCTGCCGTTTCGGGCGCGCAGAACTGCGACTTCAATTCTTCTATTGTCATCTATTATCTTTATCTTCAGTATTTTCAGTATCCTCTCCTACCCTAAAAGTCTCCTCCTCTTCCCAATAAGCCCGTATGTTGATGGCCTTGCCAAAGACAAACACGCGTTCGGCCTGCCGGCTCTTACGGTAGTCACCGGCATCCCAGCGCCCGTTGCGGTTGGCATCTTCAACTACGGTGACTTTATAGTTGTCGGGAGAAAGAGCCCCGTAAATCATCGTGGTGTCCTGTTCCAACACATCCTCCTGTACCAGCTGCGAGCCGCGCCACAGCTGCGCAATGTAAGCGCTGCCGCCGACCGGTAAACGGTAATTCATGGACAAGGTTCCGTAGTCTTTCTCTGACTTTGTGGTAAAAGAGCAACGCAACGTGTCATTGCTCAATCCGTTATAGCCGAAAAACACAGAATCGGGAATCATGACGGAATAACTCTTTTTGGTCTCGAACGTTATCGGCAGTGCGAGTTGCATGACAAAGCCGTCGGGTACGGCAGTGCGCCAGCATACCGTGTCGCGCACGCCTTTCTGCTGCGTACTCACAAAGATCCTGAACGAGTCTGTCGGCATAACGGGGTAAGGGAACGAGAGCGTAAGCGGCTTAAAGGCGTGCCCCTCGTTTTGGAAACTGACGGCCAGTTTACGGTGGTCATGACGGTCGCCCCGTGCCGCCGTTTTCTTGGGCTGATATGGGGTCAGTGTTACGGTGTCTTTGGTGCCGTCGGCATCGAGCAGATAAACCATCGTGTCGGACGGCACATTCTTGAAGTACCATGTTACCGTGTCGGCAGTGCGGTTCAGGGTTTGGAAATAATCGTGCGGCGTGCCTAAAGGCGTAGCCGAGAATTTGGTGACCGCAGACTTGTAGGGAAACTTATAGATGCCGGCGGCCGGATTCTCATGGCGCAGCAGCAAAGGCACGGAGTCGGCGGCGCAAAAAGCATACAGCACCAACGAAGTGTCCGGGACCGATTCGGAAGTTGTGTCGGCACTGCGGGCAAGCACGGGGCGGTCGGCAAAGGCAATGGTCTCGTCAGGAAGATCATAGCGCAAATTAGCATTGATGTCTTTCAGGGCGAACACCTTGTATTGTCCATCTTTGATGTTTTGGAACACGAAACTGCCGTCAGCGCCGCTTTTGGTAATATAGGAGGGGCGTGAAGTGAGCGGCAGAGAGTCGATGTCCCGGTCATAGAGCAGCACAAAGAAGCCGTCGTCACCCGCATGCGTCTGCGCGTCAAGCACCTTTCCTGACAGCCGGGCGGAATCGATGACGCTGCCTGTCGAAAAGCTGTAGTGGTAATAAGTCAGTGCATTGCCCTCATGATAGTCGAGAATGCTGTTTGAGAACACGATATTATACGTCGTGTTAGGCAAAAGCGAATCCCGGAACCTGACGACCAAGCTCTTTTCGCGGATCTGATAGTCGGGCTGCACCGACAGCGGCGGCGAGATGAGGATATTCTCCGACGGCTTATTG
>CAVIPZ010000124.1:0-5796 GCA_963644715.1 bacterium
TTTCTTTCGATTTCCCGGCGCATGTTTTTTATAACTTTGCCACTTGAATCTATCATCCTTTCCCAGGGCAGTTTACAGAAATGGCTATGGCGCATTTTTCGTATTTTTGCAGCCTTTTTAAACCGATGGAGAAGTTTAGGCTATTTCTGGATCAGGTGTTCTCGGTGCAGTTCATTCGTTTTGTGCTGGTAGCTATGCTGAACACGGCAGTGGGGTGGGGTGTCTTCGCCTTGTTGCGTTTCCTGTTCGGGATGGTGCAGGGCATCGACCCGCTCTTTTTCGCCAATCTCTTCGGCACGGTCTTCAGTGTGCTTTTCAACTTTAAGACGTATGGCACGCTGGTGTTCCGAAACAAAAGCAAAAAACTGATTTTCAAGTTTGTGCTTTCCTATACGGTCACTTTTTTCATCAATTACTTCAGTATCCGGATGTTCAAGGATTATCTGGACATCAACAATTACATTGCCGCAGCAGTCGTGGCAATTCCGGTAGGTCTCCTCAATTACCTGCTGAACAGGTTTTTCGTTTTCTCGAAGAATACGAAACGGCTGCTATGGGCGTTCATTTACCTTGCGCTGACAGTTGAACTGATTGCTTTTACGGTCTTGAAAGTCTGTTGTTGATGCAGTTTTGCATTTATGCCTTGAAGATGCCGAACACAGCCGAGCCGCTGCCGGTCATGGACGCAAAGACGGCACCGTCGTTGTATAGTTGTGTCTTGAGTTCCCGTATTACAGGGTGCTTTGCGAAAACGGAGTTCTCAAAGTCGTTGTGCAGGGCCTCTTTCCATTGCGGCACGGGCAGCGCGATGATTTGCAGCAGGTTTGTAGCCGGCATGGCGGGTTTTACGTTTGCGTAGGCTTCGCGCGTGGAGATGTCGAAGTCGGGTTTCAGGATGCGGAATCTGTAGTCCGAGAGATCCAAATTGACGGGCTCCAATATCTCGCCGCGTCCGGAAGCCAAGGCGGGCTTTCCGTCGATGAAGAATGCCACGTCGCTGCCCAACCTTGCGGCATATTGTTTCAGCCGCTCACCATCTAAAGGAAGGTTGAAAGCCCGGGTCAGCAGTTTCAGCACGGCGGCTGCGTCTGCCGATCCGCCGCCCAGCCCAGCCCCTACGGGGATGTGCTTCTCCAAGGTGATCTTCACGCCTTTGATGCCGAAGTCTTCTTGCAGAAGCCGGAACGCCTTTACGCAAAGGTTCTGTTCTTGTGGACCAAGGTCAATAGCGCTCAAACATTCCAATGCTATATCGTGCGGCGATGATTCCACGGTTATTTGGTCGGTGAAACCGTCGGTGGGATAGAACACCGTGCGAATGTCGTGATAGCCGTCCTCCCTTTTGCGGAGAATCTGCAGGCCGAGGTTCACCTTGCAGCCGAAAGTTTGCGTAAGCCGGAACATGGTGTATGCAGTTTATTGTTTTTAAAGATGTTAGAGTTTTATGGTGTCGAAGTTCTTTCCGTAAACGCTTGAGGTTTTTGTGATGGTGATGAATGCCGACTTGTCAATCTCTTTGATGATGCGCGTAATCTGCACTTTGTCGGTTTTATGCCCGACAATGAGCAGAACATCGCTCTCTTGCCGGTTGTATGAGCCGTAACCCTTGAGGAAAGTGGCGCCGCGTTTCAGTTCTTTGTTGATACGTTCGGCAATCTCTGCGTTTTTCTGCGAAAATACCATAAACTGGTAGGTCTGCCGGTAACCGTCAATGACCCAGTCGGCCACGAACATATAGACGAAAAGGACAACAAAGCTGTAAACGAGCCGTTCGAGGTCGTGGACGATGAAGTAGGAACTGCCGACAATGAAAATGTTGGTAAAGAAGTTGACGTGTCCGAATGAGATGTTGCGGTATTTGCCGATAATCAAGGCGATGATGTCGATGCCTCCGGTGTTGCCGCCCCAGTTGACGGCCATGCCGACGCCGAAAGCCGAGAGGCAGGCCCCGATGATGACGCTCATGAACATGTCGTCAACGAGGGGCTTGGTGAATATCACTTGGCCGACAGAGAAGAATGCGGACAAGAGAATGGTGCAAATCAAGGAATTGATGCAGAAACGCATGCCTAAAATGCGCCAGGCAATTGCAATCAGCACTGCGTTGAACACGAAAGTGGTGATGCCGATGGGGAAGCCGGTGGCAAAATAGAGGATGGAAGCGATACCTGCCACGCCGCCGCCCGTGACTTCAAAAGGTGTCAAAAATGCGGACCATCCGCCTACAAAAAGGGCCAAGCCGATGGTTATAAAGAAGAAATTCTTGAGTTCGTTCAGGATTGTTTTGCTTTTTGTCATAATGTGATACGTTTTTATATTGTTGTGAATCAGACAATTGTAATTAGTATATAGAAAAAACCAATGCAAAAATAACGAAAAAAAATAAATGCTTGCATATATTGAAAAAAAATGTATTTTTGCAGCCGTTAACGATAGCAGTTAACCACACGCTTCCTTAGCTCAGTTGGTTAGAGCATCTGACTGTTAATCAGAGGGTCCAAGGTTCAAGTCCTTGAGGGAGCGCAAAAAGAGCGGAAAGCACTGGTTTGCACAAAACCGGTGCTTTTTTGTTGGGACAGGCTGACGGAGCAGTCTGTCCTCTGTATGCTCAACTACTGTAGGGAGATGTTAATGGCGTGAGACAATTCCATTCCCGCTATTCCGTTTGCAGTTGATTGGCGGCAATGCGGTAAAACAAGTCAATCCCTATGGGGATGAGCCGGTCGGGGAAGTCGAACTGCGGATGGTGGAGCGGCGGTTGGTTGACACCGGAGCCCAGCCCGAAAAGCGCACCGGGATAGTATTGCGTCAGCAGCCCGAAGTCTTCGCCCCACGAGAACGGCACCTCTTTTTCGATGTAGGGCACTTTGCAGGCGCTTGCCACATTGCGTATGCGCTGCACCGCACCGGCATGGTTCTCGGCAGCAGCAAAGTGCTCTTTCCAAACGATGTTCCCCGACAGGCCTTCGGTTTGCGCAATTACCTCATTTGCGGTGTCGGCAATTTCTTTCTTGGCCAGCTGCAGGTTGCGGTCGCTTCTGGTCCTGATGGTGAAACGAAGCACGCCATGCCCCGCCGTGACACCGTATGCAGGCTCGCCTATCCGGAACTCGACGAGGGTTATGATGAGGTAGTCCTCTTTGCGGATGTCGCAACGGCAGCGAGACAGCAACTTGTCGGCAATGCGTTTGGCAGCGTCGTAGGGACAGCAAGCCAACTGCGGTTCGGCCGCATGTGAGGTGTGCCCGTGCAGTTCAATGTCGCAACTGATGACCGAACAGGTGAAGCTGCCTTCTCTGCAGATGACGGTGCCGGCCTCAATGCCGGGAATGTTGTGCAGGGCATAAACGGCATCCGGGGCGAAGTGGTCCAGGATATGGGAGTCCAGCAGTTGGGCGGCTCCCGCACCGGTTTCTTCGGCGGATTGGAAGAACAACAACACCCGTCCTATGGGCAACGGTTGCCGCCATAGTTGCTCGGCAAGCCCTAACAGGATGGTCGTGTGCCCGTCGTGCCCGCATTTGTGCGACACACCAGCTGTTGCTGATGCGTAGGGCACATCGATGGTTTCAGCGACACGGACGGCATCAAAGTCGCCCCTGAAAAGCAATGTTCCCCCCTCTTTTCCGGAATCATATACGGCCAACAGGTTGTTGCTGTCGCGAAAGGTATGTATGGCCGTTGGCTGAAACAGTTTCAGCGTTTTCAGGATAAATGCTTTGGTTTGGGTCTCTTTGCCGGAGGGCTCGGCCAGTTGGTGCAAGCAGTGACGGATTTCGGTCAGGTTTTCCATTGTATAAGGTCAGTGATGATAAGGCTCCCCGTGCAGTATGGAAAAAGCCCTGTATAGTTGTTCGGTGAATATAAGCCGGGCCATAATGTGCGGGAAAGTGAGTTTTGAAAGGGCTATTTTGCTGTTGCCGCGTGCATAGACGGCATCAGAAAATCCGTACGCCCCGCCAATGACAAAGACAACGTTCTTGGTGCCGACAACGGCTTGCTGCTGGATGAATCCCGCAAATTTTTCTGAAGTGTATTCCTGACCTTTCTCGTCCAGCAGAACGACAAAATCGCCGGGCACAATCTTTTTCAGAATAAGCTCGCCCTCTTTCTTTTTCTGCTCTTCACGAGACAAAGACTGGGTGTTTTTAAGATATGGTATAGCCGCCGGCTCAAAAGGCGTATAGAATTTCACTTTCTGGGTGTAATGCTGAATGGCTTCATCGAAGATGTCGCCGTCCGGCTTTCCGATCCAGACCAGTTTTATTTTCATATTTTGGACGGGTCAATCGGGAAGATGAGCCCGGTATGTTCGGCATCGTGCAGGAGGCATTGGTCGCAGATGGTGAGTTCCCCGTCAAGGCGGCGCTGCACCATGTCGCTGAGTTTCTCTTTGAGCGACTGAATCTCGACGTGCTGGCATATCTCATTGGCAAAGGCGAACATCAGAAGGTGTCTCGCGCTTTGTTTGCTTATACCTCTGGAGTGCAGATAGAAGAGTGCCTCTTCGTCGAGTTGCCCTACGGTGGCGCCGTGGCTGCACTGTACGTCATCGGCATAGATCTCGAGGAACGGCTTGGTATTGATTTCGGCTTTCTCGGTGAGCAGAATGTTGCGGTTGGTCTGGCAGGCAACGGTTCGCTGGGCATGCGGCTTCACGATGACGTGCCCGGCAAAGCAAGCCTCGGCCTTGTCGTCCATAATGCCTTTGTAAAGCTGATGGCTCTTGCAGTCGGTGGCGTTGTGGCTCACTTTTATGCAGTTGCTGCACTGCTGCCGCTTGTCAACGAGATAAAGTCCGTACAGGGCGGCTTCAGCAAAGGGCTCGTTGAGGTTTACATATATGTTGTTATAAACGTAGCCCGCATTGAAAGTGATGGCATTGGAGCGGAAGAGCGACCCGTTTTGCTGGTTTACATAGAGATGGTTGAACAAGACAGAGTCTGCCTCTTTGTTCTCGGTTTTGTAGTAGTGCAGCCGGGCGTTCTCTGCCAGATCTATCTCGGTTACGATGTTGATGAATGTGTTATAATATCTGATAGAGTCATCACATTGAATAACAGAGAGTTCTGCATTTTTTCCTACGTGGATGACGTTATGGTTCTGTACCAGCAAGTTGTCTTGCGAGTTGATCAGGGAAACAATCTGAAAAGGCAGTTCGGCTTTCACGTTGTCGGGCACATAGATGAAAATGCCGTCGGTGAATGTTTTTTCGTTGGCGCGGGTCAGGTCATTCTGTTCTTGTTCGCCAAGCCGGAACAGATAGGGTTTCACCATATCGGGACAGCTTTGGAGAGCGGCTCTCAGGCTGCCTGCGGTCACGCCGTCGGGATAAACGACAAGGCTTTCTCCCTCATGGACATGCCAGCCGTTGAGCAGCGGCAACATTCGGGTCGCCATATTCTTGACTTGGCAACGGAAATAGTCCTTTACTGGCCTGTAAGGGTCAGGTTGCGCTTGAAGCCGGTATTGTTCCAGCCGTCCTGCTTGTTCTGCAAAAGACTTCATCTATGAGAGTTTTCCTTGTTTGTATTCCTCCTTAATCCAGTCGTAGCCACGTTTTTCCAGTTCGATGGCCAGTTCTTTAGGTCCCGACTTTATCAGTTTCCCGTCAAACAGGATATGCACCACGTCAGGCACGATATAGTCGAGGAGGCGTTGGTAGTGGGTGATGACAATGGTGGCGTTGTCTTTGGTTTTGAGTTGGTTGACGCCGTTGGCCACCACGCGGAGTGCGTCGATGTCGAGTCCGGAGTCTGTTTCGTCGAGGATAGAGAGCATAGGCTCCAGCATAGC
>CAVIPZ010000125.1:0-5765 GCA_963644715.1 bacterium
GCCGAGTGGTTAGGTACCGGTCTGCAAAACCGTTGACTCCAGTTCGAATCTGGAAGAGACCTCAATCCAAACGGAGCATATTCCAAATATGCTCCGTTTTTGTTGTCTTAAACTGCCAAAAGTTCAGAAAAAACCTTTGCTTGATAGGGGATTTTATGTTATTTTTGCCCGCTTTAATTTGATAGATTATAGATAATGAAAAACATCAAAATTGCTGTTGTCGGTCTTGGATATGTAGGGTTGCCTTTGGCTCGGCTTTTCTCTACAAAATTCAAAACTGTTGGCTACGACATGAACCAAAAGCGCGTAGATGCCTTGATGTCAGGCCATGACGCCACACTCGAAGTCTCTGATGAATTGCTTCAGGACGCGATTAATAACCACGGTTTCTTCTGCACGACGTCAGCAGAGGCTTTGCTCGACTGCAACTTCTTTGTGGTGGCAGTGCCTACGCCGGTAGATGAGAACAACCGCCCTGACCTGAAGCCGCTGTGGAGCGCCTCCGAAACTGTGGGCAAGATTTTCAAGATGCAATACGAAAACGGTTTCCAAGACAAGCCTGTGGTGGTTTATGAGTCAACCGTTTATCCGGGAGTTACCGAAGAGGAGTGCCTGCCCGTGGTTGAAAAGGTGTCAGGGCTTCGCTTCAACCACGACTTTTACGCCGGATACTCCCCCGAACGCATCAATCCGGGCGACAAAGAGCATACGGTGGAGAAAATCCGCAAAGTGACCTCCGGCTCTACGCCCGAGATTGCCCAACTGGTAGATGATGTCTATAACAGTGTTTTGGTGAACGGCACCCACAAAGCGCCTAGCATAAAAGTGGCGGAAGCCTCCAAGATTATCGAAAATTCGCAGCGCGATGTGAACATTGCCTTTATGAACGAGTTGGCCAAGATTTTCAATGCTATGGGCATCGATACGCACGATGTGATTGAGGCCGCCTCCAGCAAGTGGAATTTCATCAAGTTGAGCCCGGGGCTGGTAGGCGGACACTGCATTTCGGTGGATCCTTACTATCTGATACAGAAAGCGCAGGTTTATGGCGTGTTGCCCCGCGTGATGAGCAACGCCCGCCGTCTCAACGACGGTATGGGCGCATACGTGGCCAACCAAGCCATAAAGTGCATGAACAAAAAAGGCATCCTTGTAAAAGATGCCAAAGTGCTGATTCTCGGCATTACGTTCAAGGAGAACTGCCCGGACATCCGCAACACGAAGGTGGTTGACATTTACCACACTTTGACGGAATATACCCAAAATATTACGGTATATGACCATTGGGCAAATTCTGACAAGGTGCTGGCCGAGTATGGCATCGCCATTTGTAGCCAGTTGCGCCAAGATGAACAGTTTGATGCTGCTATCTTGGCTGTGGCCCATAAGGATTTTCTTGATCTTGACATCCGTTCGCTTGTTAAGGAGAATGGTGTGGTTTATGATGTCAAAGGTGTACTTGATAGAGATTTGATTGATGGCAGGCTCTAAATTCTTGTTCTGGATGCTTGCGGCTTTCGCAATTTTGACTGCCGCCTGCACTGCTCCGCAACACTTTTCCGACCAAAATGAACTGCAGAACGGTGACCTTGTGTTTGTGGGCATCCCAATAGACTATGACATTGGCGACACTGCCGATATGGCCGGCGCAATTGCTTCTGCCACTGGCAATGACGAACTGCTGCGCTTTATTCATGTGGCCATTCTCGAAAAACAGGCCGATTCTGTCTGGATTATTGATGCAACCATCAAGCACGGCATAGACCGGCATCCTATAGATACGCTTTTTGCTGATTTCACCTTGGAGGATGGCAGTTTGCCGCTGTTTGTTGTCAAGCGTTTGCGCAACAATAAGGATGCTGCCCGGTATGTGGAGCAATCAAAGAAATTTCTTGGCAGGGCCTACGATATGGCTTTCCTCCCCGACAATGATGAGTTGTATTGCAGCGAACTGGTCAGAGATTCCTATGTTACAACGTCAGGAAAGCATATTTTCAAGGCTGCGCCAATGAATTTCAAATCGCCAGACGGGACTTATCCTCCTTTTTGGACGCATTTTTTTGAGATGATAGGACAGCCTATTCCGCAAGGCGTTCAAGGCACCAACCCACAGGATATGTATAAAGAAAAGTGTCTTGTCCCCGTAAAGGCAACCCTAACAAAAAAGGCGGAATGACAATTCCGCCTTTTTTGTTGTCAGTATAGCAACGGCAATGGGGCTATTGGAAGTTTTTCACCCACTCGTTCACTTCATCCTGACTGACACTGTTAAGCAGTTTGCCGTTTTGCCATTTGATTTCAGGATAGTCTTTTTTGAGAATCTTGACGGAGTTTTCAATTCCGTTGCCGCCGGAGGTCATGAACGGGACAACCGTTTTGCCTTGCAGTCCGTAGGCCTCAATGAACGTGTTGATGATGCGCGGAGCCATATTCCACCAGTTGGGATAGCCTAAATAGATGATTTCGTAGTCATTGAGGTTTTCTTTCTCTTTCTTGAAAGCCGGGCGCGATTTCGGGTTGTCGTTTTCTTGGCAGCAGCGTGATGACTTGACCGTCCAGTCCAAGTCGGCCGCCGAGTACTTCTGCTCGGGCTGAATGGTGTAGAGTTCTCCGCCGGTGGCTGTGGCAATCATCTTGGCCACGCGTTCTGTTGTTCCGGTTGCGGAGAAATAGGCTACAAGGGTTTTGCTTTTCTGTTCCATAAGTTGGGTTCCTTTTTTCTGTGCACATGCGGTCAGAGAACTGATCAGCAGTGCAAATACGATGAATGATTGCGCGGTACGTTTCATATTGCTTGAATTTTTTTTGATTGTGTTTTAACCCGTTGAGGTATTATGAAAAGAGAAGCCCGAAGGAAGACTTCCCGTTCAGGCTTCTCTTTCAAAAAAAGAATATGTCCTTATTTCTTGATGTCCATTTCGTTGAGCAGGTAGCCGGCTCCTCCGAACTTGTCGATGATGAACAATACATAGCGGACATCCACGTTGATACAACGTTGGAGGGCAGTATTGAACACAATGTCGCTGCTCAGGGCTTCCCAGTTGCCGTCAAATGCCAGTCCGATGAGTTCGCCGTTTCCGTTCATGATCGGGCTTCCGGAGTTTCCGCCGGTGATGTCATTGTTGGAGAGGAAGCAGACGTGCAGGTCGCCGTCTTTGTCGGCATATTGGCCGAAGTCTTTGCTGAGGATGAGTTTTTTCAACCGTGCCGGCACGTCAAATTCGGGGTCGCCTGGTTTCTCTTTTTCAAGAATGCCTTTTGTGGTCGTGAAATAGTTGTAGTGTACGCCGTCAGCCGGATAGTAGTCGCAAACGGTGCCGAATGTGGTACGCATTGTGCTGTTGGCATCCGGGTACATCGGCGTGTCGCCGTTCATCTCTTTCAATGCGGCGAGGTAGGTGCGGCGCGGAACGTCCAAATTGCCCATATCGTCATAAATGTGCTGGTTTACGAGCACCACATTGGTGAGCGTCTGCAGATAGAGGTGGATAGGGTCTTTGTCAAGAACTTTGTTGGAGGGTTTCTTCAAGAAGTTTTCCAGATTCTCTTTGGAGATGAAGATGGAGTTGGACAGGGCTTTCTCGAAGTTGGCCTCACTGCCTTTGAAATGTTGAGCCAACATGCCGTTGAGGTCAGGACGGTAGGATTCCGGAATGTTGTTCCAGATTTTCATGGTAGCCATGATAATCTTGATTTCTGTGGCGATGTCTTTGTCACTGTTGACATTTTCGTAAGCGGCAAGGAGTTTTTGGATTTTCTGGTCGCTGAAACTCTTTTCGCCCTTTTCGAGGGTAAGGCTGTTGTGGGTGCGCCATGCGGCGAGCAGCGTAGAAGAGGCGGAAAGCATCATGTTGGCGTTCATCATGGCTTTGTAAGCATTGCCGTCGATGTTCTTGCAAGCCTTTTCAATCTCTTGCAGACAAGTGCCGTAATTGCTCTTGCGGCTGTTGTCGGCGTTGATCCATTGGGTGAGGTTCTTCTCTTGCAGCTGTTTTGTGCCTACTACGTTAAGTGCTTTGAGGCTTGAAACCATACCTTTTTGGTTTTTCCAGTAGTTGGCGAGTCCGGCATAACCGTCGGCATATTTCAGTCTTACGGCAGCGTCGGCATTCATGGCATCGCTGATGACGGGCAGGATGATGTCGAGCGGTTCATAGATGGCGGGACCGTCGATGTTGATGGCATTCTCCACTTCAAAAGAGGTTTTGAAACGCTCGGTAGTGCCAGGATAACCCCAAATCATCGTATAGTCGCCAGGCTGGTAGCCTTTCAGACTGATTGGGAGGAAATGTTTCGGTTTGAAAGGAACGTTGTCTTTCGAGTACTTGGCCGGCGAGCCGTCGGGAGCCGTGTAGATGCGGAAGACGGTAAAGTCGCCTGTGTGACGCGGCCACATCCAGTTGTCGGTGTCTCCGCCGAACTTGCCGATGGCGCTGGGGGGAGCGCAAACCAGACGAACATCCTCGTAGGTGGTGTAGATGAACATATAGTACTCGTTGCCCTCATAGAAAGGTTTTACCACTACTTTGTAACGTCCGTCAGCGGAGTTCTCTTTCTGCAACGTTTTGATGGCTGCGGCAATGGCTTTCCCGCGTGCCTCTTCGCCCATGTTTTTGGTGACATCTTTCAGAACGACAGCGGTGACGTCTTCCATTCTTTCAAGGAAGTTGACGTGGAAGTTGGCGGGGAGTTCTTCTTCAAGACTCATGGCAAAGAATCCGTCTTTCAGATAGTTGTGGTCAACAGAAGAGAGTTCCACGACGGAAGAGTACCCGCAATGGTGGTTGGTGAACATCAAGCCGTTGCGCGAAACCATCTCGCCGGTGCAGAACCCGTCGCCCAATTGGACGATGGCATCCTTGAGGGATGAGTTGTTGATGCTGTAAAGCTGTTCGGGCGTGAGGTGCAGCCCCATTTTCGACATAGTGGCATAATTGTAGTCCTTGATGAACATAGGCAGCCACATGCCCTCGTCGGGCGGGTTGACGGCAAATGCAGAGGTGCTGAACACGGTCAGCACGGCCAGCAATACGATTTTTTTTAATGAGGATAATACTTTCATTGCTTTGGTTTTAATGAAGTTTATTTTGATTTTGATAATGTCAATGAGGTTGTTGCGGCACCGGGGATTCAGACGTGCTTTCGTTCCCCCTTTTATCTTTTTCGCCGAATATGCGGTTGCTGAAAACCAGCAGCAGCACGATGCCTACCGTTACACAGCAGTCGGCAAGGTTAAACACGGCAGGGAAAAAGTAGGAACCTCCCCACAGCGGAAAGCTTTCAGGTATCGGGAAAAGCCGGAAATAGAACATATCCACTACCTTCCCGTAGAAGACCGGTGCGTAGCCGCCACCGTCGGGAAACATAGTGGCTACGGTTGTGACAGTGCTTTCGTTGAATATAAGGCCGTAAAACAGGCAGTCGAGGATGTTGCCGACCGCCCCGGCCACTATCAGGCTGAATGTGACCAGCAGTCCCCAGTCCATTTTGTTCTGTTTGACGAGGCGGAAAATGTACCAAACCATAAAGGCTACCAGCGCGATGCGCATCAGCGACAACAACAGTTTTCCGAAATCCTGCCCAAAGCTCAAGCCGAATGCCATACCTTCGTTTTCTATGAAGCAGAGGTTGAACCAGTTCCCTAATACGGGAATGGTCTCTCCCAGGGTCATGTTGGTCTTAACCAGAATTTTTATTAATTGATCCAGAAACAGGAGCACAACGATGACTATGCCCGAAACCAGAAGGTATTTCTTTTGCTTGTT
>CAVIPZ010000126.1:0-5722 GCA_963644715.1 bacterium
GCACTGGCTATGGTCGTCACAAACCTTATCAACATTGACCAGGGCATCTTTATGACTATGGGATCCAACATCGGATCGTGTATTGTGGCCATCATCGCTGGCATGACCTCCGGACGCAATGCTAAGCGAACCGCCTTGATACACCTGTTTTTCAACATCACAGGTGTCTGCATTTTCCTTTCCGCCGAGGGCATCATCTATCTTTGTTCCAATGGAAACGTCACCTACGGAACTATGTTCAATGCCCTGTTCCCGGGCGTGCCGCAAACGCAACTGGCTATGTTCCATACTTTCTTCAATGTCACAACAGTGATATTCATGTTGCCGCTGACCTCCAGGATGGTGAAAATCGTATGCCGGATAATCCCCGACGAGAAGACCTCACGCGACCCCAACGAGCCGCATTTGTTCTTCATTGATGACAATATGTTGAAAACCCCGCCTGTGGCCCTCCAGCAAGTCAAGTCTGAAATCATGAATATGGCAAACATCGCAATGGATAACTTCAACCGGTCGCTGCACATCATCTGCAAAATGGACTTCTCCGAATCGAAAGAGTTCGCCCAGAAAGAGAACCTGTTGAACTATCTCAACGCCGCCATCGTCGATTATGTCATAAAACTCTCCGACAAGCAGCAGTTGAGCCAACACGACCACGTTTATCTTTCAACGACTTTCCGCACCGTGCGCGACTTGGAACGGATCGGCGACTATGCCGAGAACATTGTGGAGTACGCTGAAAGCCTCCGCTTCTCCGACAAGAAATTCTCTGACGAGGCCGTCGCTGAAATCAGCAACCTCGGCCATCTCATCAACAACCTGTACGACAAAATTGTAAAGACTTACCGTGACGAAGACTTGACCGCCCTGTCGGAGGCCAACACCATTGAAGACACCATTGACGATATGGCCAAAAATATGGAAGAGTGCCACATCAAGCGGCTCGAAAAGGGCATCTGCTCTGCGGAAACCGGGGCACAGTACCTGTCGCTGACCTCCAATGCAGAACGTGTCGCCGACCATCTTGTCAACGTCGGCAAGACCGTCCGGAGTCTTCAGAAACTGTAGCCTTGTTGTTCAGCGTTGTCAGTCGCCCTGATCTGGGCATCGGTACGTTTCCGTTTCAAACTCGAGCGTGGCATGGCTGATGTTCTCACCTTTCAGCGCGTGTTTCAGTTCCGCTTTCACTGTCTCCATCTTCTGGATTTCGCGGATTACCACATGGGCGGTAAGGGCATTTTCTGTCGTACTGATAGCCCAAATATGAAGATGATGCACATCCAGCACCCCATCGGTGTTCTTGATCAGCGACACCACCCGGTCGTAATCCACTTGCGTAGGGACACCGTCAAGAGCCAGCCGCAAACTGTCGCGCAGCAGTTGCCATGTGGCCACAACAATGACCACTGCGACTGTCAACCCTATGAAAGCATCAATGATGTACCAGCCGGTAAAATGGATGATGATGCCAGAAATGACCACCCCGACAGAGACGAGCGCGTCGGCCAACATGTGGAGGAATGCGCCCTTGATGTTCAGGTCTTGTTTGCGGTCTTTCATAAAAAGGTAAGCCGTAAATCCGTTGACGGCTACGCCTATGGCAGCCACAATGGAAACGGTTATGCCCTCAAGCGGCTCGGGATCTATCAATTTGTGAATGCTCTCCACAATAATAAACACGACAGCCACGCCAAGAATGATTGCATTGAGTAAGGAAATAAGAACCGTGCTTTTCTTGTACCCGTAAGTGAATCGGTGATTTGCGTGCGTTTGCGAAAGTCTGTAGGCCAGCATTGCCAAAGCAAGGCTTACCACATCGGTGAGATTGTGCCCGGCATCTGAAAGCAGCCCCATTGAGTTAAAGCAAATGCCGGCAATGGCCTCAGCCAAAACGTAAGCAATATTCAAGGCAATGCCGAGTATGAAAACCCTGTTCAAGGAGGTCACGACTTGCGTATGGTCGTGATGGTGTTCGTGATGATGATGTGATGACATATAAGCGAGTTTTTTCTTTTTACGTTATAGCGGAAAGAGCCTTTCTTAAAGGCTGCAAAGAAAATCAAAAAAGGAATAAATTGTTATCGCTGGAACTGGGGATTTTTCAACAGCAAATCATCAAAAATGTCAATCGTTGCTGCCGGCAGCTCTGATGTCCTTCACGTTCAGTTGTATGCTCACATTGTTGTTCCACACGTTTTCTTCCACGTGATAAAGCATATCAAACAACTTGTTGTCCGTAATAAGATCCAGTTTGTCTTTCTGATTGAAAGCTATAATGTCGATGGGATGAACCGTTTTGTCGGGATAGAGCACACGGGCTTTCAAGTGTTTATCGCCCACGATGCGGGCGGTGCCCTCATCGACGACACCGTTTGACTGGAACACCGGTTCCATATTGCCCGGACCGAACGGGGCGAACCGTTTCAATTGATTGAGGAAAACGGGCGTTATTTCTGACAAGTCGAGGGGAAGATCCGCTACGATTTCTGGCATAAACGAAGACTCTTCAAGATTTTCGCTCACATACTGTTCAAAGCGTTCTGTAAACTCCTCAAGGTTCTCCTCTTTCATAGAGAGTCCGGCCGCAAACTTGTGGCCTCCGAAATGTTCCAGCAGTTCGGAGCAGAAATCGATGCCATTATAGATATTGAATTCCTTAACAGAGCGGGCAGAACCTGTAATCAGACCATCGGAAGACTTAGTGAGCACAATTGTCGGTTTATAGAAAATCTCGACCAATCGCGAAGCCACAATTCCGATGATGCCCTTAAACCAGTTAGGATTGTAAATGACAATGCTTTTCCGGTTCACATACTCGTGTGAGGTGCGTATGGTATGGATAGCGTCTTCCGTAGCATTGCGGTCCTGTTCTTTGCGCTGTTCGTTTTGGAAATTGATATGCTTGCCTATGACTGCCGACTTTTCCTCATCTTCGCAGATGAACAGGCGTACCGACTCGCGGCCGCTTTTCATTCTGCCTGCCGCATTGATGCGCGGTCCCACATAGAAAACAAGGTCAGAGATAGAAATCACGCGAGAGAAAATCGTCTCCTCCTTGAACGGGTAGTGCAGTTTAATGCCGGCCTGTTCGAGGATAGATTTCACGCCCATACGCGGAAACTTGTTGATGATTTCGAGCCCGAAATGGGCGAGGATTCTGTTTTCGCCGGTAATCTCTACAATATCCGAAGCAATGCTGATGGCCACGAGATCCATTCTCGAAAGCCACAACTGGTCGGGCAGTTTGTACTTCTGGCAATAGCCCTGTATGAACTTAAAGCCTACGCCGCAGCCTGACAGTTCTTTGTAGGGGTAAGGGCAGTCTTTGCGTTTAGGATCCAGAATAGCCACGGCATCAGGAAGTTCGTCGCCTTCGAGATGATGGTCGCAAACAATGACATCGATGCCGTACTGTTTGGCCAGCGAAACCATATCGTTGGCCTTGATGCCGCAGTCGAGTGTAATAAGCAGATTGAAATTGTTGTTCCGGCAGTATTCAATGCCATTCTGTGACACCCCATAACCCTCCGTATAGCGGTCGGGGATATAATACTCAACTTGGTTTTTGTAGTCAGAACCGATAATTTCGCACAAGAACGAATAGAGCAGCGCGACGGCAGAAGTTCCATCTACGTCATAGTCGCCGTAAATCATAATCTTCTGGTTTTCGATGACCGCTTCAGAAAGGCGATTCACGGCCTTGTCCATATCTTTCATCAAGAAAGGGTCGTGCAACTTAGAAATGTCAGGATTGAAAAAATCCTGTGCCGCTTCCGGAGTGTCAATGCCGCGTTGGATGAGCAAAGCAGCCAAAGGCCGCTCTATTGAAAGCTGCTCAGCCAGTTTGTTGACTGCTGCCTCTTCAGGTATCTTATTTGAAATCCACCGTTTCTTCATTTTTAAAATTGCCGATTGCAAAAATAAAAAATATGTTTCACAATTGCAAGGAAAAAATTACAGCCTCATTTTTTTGTCAATCTCCTCAACGTATGCCTGCATTTTGCGGTCTGTTTCGCACAGGTTGTTCACGGTACGGCAAGCATGCAGCACCGTTGCATGGTCTTTGTTTCCACAATGCACCCCGATGACAGAGAGCGGCAGTTTGGTATATTTGCGGGCAAAGTACATGCTCAGCTGCCGCGCCGTCACGATTTCGCGCTTGCGGGTCTTGGCATTGATTTCATCGATGGAGATTTTGAAATAGTCGCACACCACTTTCTGGATGTACTCCACAGATATTTCCTTTGCATTGGTTTTCACATATTTGTCCACCATCTCCTTGGCAAGGTCTATCGTGATTTCCTTATGGTTCAACGAAGCTTGCGCCAGGATTGCGATAATTGCCCCCTCGAGTTCCCGTGTGTTAGAGGTGATGCACAATGCGAGGTACTCAATCACCTCCTTTGGGAAATCGATGCCGCTGTTTTCGAGTTTCTTGTTGATGATGGCGATTCTGGTCTTCAGGTCCGGCACTTCCAGTTCGGCGGTAAGCCCCCACCGGAAACGGCTGAGCATACGCGTCTCGAAACCGGAAATCTCTGCCGGCGGCTTGTCTGAAGTCATGATGATCTGTTTGCCTTGCGTATGCAGCGTATTGAAAATGTGGAAGAAGATGTCCTGCGTCTGGGCTTTCTTGCCCGAAAGGAACTGGATGTCTTCGATTATCAGCATGTCAAGCGACTGGTAGAACCACTTGAAATCATTGACATTCTGGTTCTTCGTAGCCTCTACATACTGCTGGAGAAACGTGTCCGTGCTGACGTACAGCACCGTCTTGTCGGGGAAGTTGAGTTTGGTTTCAACCCCGATGGCGTTCACGAGGTGTGTTTTGCCGAGCCCCACCTCCGAATAAATGAACAGCGGATTGAAACTGCTGTGTCCCGGGTTTTTGGCTATGGCCATGCCGGCGGCGCGCGCCAGCCGGTTGCAGTCGCCCTCAACGTAGTTCTCGAATGTCAACGTATCATTCAGGTTGGTCGCGATTTTCCTCTTCTGGATGCCCGGCAGCACAAACGGGTCCGGAATCTCCCGGTTGGGGGTGCCATATACGTCTATCGGCGGCAGCACGTCCGGATTGCTGACCGGATCATGGGACGGAAGCGTGATGGTTTTGTTCTGCAACGGATCTTTCCGCTTTTCCATAACAACACGGTACTTCAACTTACCCGTTGGCCCCAACTCCTTTTTGATGACCGTCTTCAAGAGTCTCACATAATTCTGTTCCAGAAACTCGAAATACAGATGACTCGGCAATTGCAGAATCAAGGTATTGTTCTCGATAGCCACAGGCTCTATCGGCGCAAACCAGGTCTGGAAAACCGTATCCGACTCCAAATTGTCGGCGATGATTCTCAAACAGGAATTCCATACCTGTATATGATCTTTGGTCTTTTTCTCCATAATTAAGGTTACGATTTTATATCTCGCTAAAAAAGAAAGGTTTATCAGACGAGATTCGCCCCCTTTTTCAGACCACAAAAATAAACATAAAAAAGTTTAAAAGATATTCCGATTATACTTGATTATTCTGAAAAAAAGTATATAACACCGCCCTCTGTTTTTTCAAAAATCAAAACAGAACATCCTTATAATCAGCATATTTGCCCACATCCATCCAGAGTCCGTCCGTGTGCAGAAACCCCTTTACCTTGATTTGCTGAATGTTGTGAAGATAGAACGGTATGAGTGACATTTTTTCTACAGAGGGTATGCGGTTGACAAC
>CAVIPZ010000127.1:0-5655 GCA_963644715.1 bacterium
ATATAATCTTTTTGTTCATTGCATGAAGCGTGATAAATCCGCATCATTCCTAAGACACGGTAGCCGGAACCCAATACATTATTCTCCGCCAACTCATCAATAGAGGCGTCATTATAGCGAGCATGTAGCAGTGAAGCCATCTTCTGGTATGCGAGAAAATCGGTGAAAAACTTCGGGTTATATCCTTTTCTGAGCGATGCCATCAGGCTACCTGTACGTACAAAGTATTTGTAGATCTTAAGATTGTTGTTGAAACAGATCTGCTTCACATCAGGCACACAGAGGTATTGCACCACAAAATGCTGGTCTTCGCAGTAAGACAACGTCTCGTCGAATGTCACACCCCCCGACAGCACAATCTCTCTGCGGAAGAGTTTCGCCCAGACATAACCTTGATAGCCGTATGTGGAGTTGAGAAGGCAACGGGCATACGTCTGCGAGTCCATCGTCAGACGCTCAAATTTCGAATCGTCTGTGATTTCCTTCCCCGTTGCATCAACCTTAACATGACCGGCTATAGCCATCTGCACACCGCCCTCAGTCTCTTGCATGAAGCGTTCAAGGCTGAGGTTGTCGTAGAGTTCGTCGTCGGAATCTACAAACATTATCCATTCGCCCTGCGCCTCACGAAGTCCATGGTTGCGAGCAGCCGACAAACCTTGGTGGGGTTGGTGGATGGCGCGCACCTTTGCATGCTGTGCGGCAAGGGCATCGCAGAGCGAGCCCGAGCGGTCAGTGCTGCCGTCGTCTACAAGCAGCACCTCATAGTCGGCAAACGTCTGGCTGACGATGCTCTTCACGCATGCCGTCAGATACGCCTCGGCATTGTAGACCGGAATGATGATGGATAGAGAAACAGGCATAAGATGAATAGGAATGTTAGGAATCTATATTTAAGGTGTGTTCTAAAACATGATTGTTATCTTCCAAAGACAAAGCCAAGTCTAAGTTTGTTTATGACAATTGTTGCAAGCACACAGACATAACAGTGTCCCAAGGCAATCACTGGACTCATCAGCCATTCGTTGCCTAAGACAAACTGTGGCAAAACATTGTTTGTGCAATAGCCAAACAATTCCATAGAGAAATACTGCAACACATAAATCTGCAATGTATTCATTCCTATCAACTGTACTTGTCGTTTGATGACACTTTTTATCTTGCAGTTCTTATCTTTCAATCTATACTCCAACTCGTGAAACACAAGAAAGAATAAAGGAACGATAAAGACAGACATTACATCATTACAATAAATTGCCAAAGTTCCTGTAAGGCTTAAATGCTTCTTTGCCCCCCCCAGAACCAACGTCATAATAATGCAGACAAGCGCTGACCGCAATTTATTTTTGAGCATATATGGGAACAGCCTTCTTTTAAGGATTATACCCAAACAGAAGAAGGGCCATAACTGAAACATATGGTCTGTAGACAATGAAGTGCCAAGTGGAGTACGATGCAAGCAAAAATGCAAAGCCATCAGTATCACCTCTACGACAACCATTCCAATGTAAATATTCCGTTTGCTCGCTCTTATCAAAGCCAAGAAAGCGCAAAACACAAACAAAACGTAAAGGAACCAATTGAACTTGGCTTCTGGCCTGATCAGTTCTAAAAAAGACACACGATTAATGGCCATGAAAATCAATCCAAACACAAAGAATGGTATCAATAGTTTTGCCCTTTTTGCCAACTTAAACTTTTCAACGTTAGTGACATATCCACTCAAGGCCATAAACAATGGCATGTGGAAAACTAATAAGATTGGGGAATAAATAGTGGACACACCATTGCCAGACCATAGGTAATCGATGTGTCCCATCACCACAAGCAACATGGCAAAGGCTTTGAGAGCGTCAAGATAAAAGATACGCGTGGTAGACATACTTTATAAAAAACTATATTTTTAGGTCTTGCCGCCAACTACTCCCACAGCCCCATGACCTTCTCGATGACGGGGGCCATGTCGTGGTAGCGGTATTATTCACCTTGCTATTCCATCTATACCCAACAGATATCGCACGAACATGCTTTCCTATCACGCTTCGATCTCGTCAGCGTTCAAACCACTCACTTCAGCCTTTCGATTTCTCCTTTCGATAAGTCTGTCGCTTCGGAAATGGTCTTCAAAGGGACATGAAGGGAAAGGAGTTTTTTTGCAATCTTCGTTTTCTCGTCTTGCATTCCTTCATGGTAGCTTCCTGCAAGCAATGTTCTTTCGCTACTGACCACATCCCAAAACTTATTGTAAGCCCGCAACTCCTCCTCCGTGAAAGCTGAGACTTTCACTTCCTCCAACGCCTTGCAGACTTCTGGGTTTTCCAACAAATCCTTTGGAGCCATCTTTGTCTTGTCATTGATCTCCGTCAGGAACCGCAACCATAGTATCGTCATGCGCTTTTCTTTCATCGTATGGGGCTGAAATTTTGGCAATTCGATGAAAGTGAAGCACAAGCCTTCTATCACCTTGTCAGTGTGTTTGTCATGCACTATCCGATAATTGTGGATGCATTCCGGCAAGTCTTTCTCGAAAATGTCATTCACCAAATTAAGCGAATATACAGGTTGCAAATCCTCATACTTGTAGCCCATCTCTGCCTGACTCACATAAGCCTTAGAGGCATTAAACAACACTCGCTGCTTGAACGCGTCTGTCCATGCCATTTGCATTTCCACCACAAACTGTCGTCCCTTAACATCCTTACATCTCACATCTACGATAGTGTCCTTATGTATCGGGTCGACAGGAACCAGTTCGGTAGGCAGATATTCAATGCTTTTTATCTGTTGGTCTTTCTCCAGCGGCAGCAATGCGTTAAGCAGACTCATCAGCAAGTCAGGATGATTGCTGAAAATTTTCTTGAAAGTCAAATCCGCCTTAGGATCCAAGTATTTTATATTTGTCGCCATAATCTATGCATTTGTTACAATAACTGATTTCGACGTTTGGTTGCTTACTCCCACAGCCCCAAGACCTTCTCGATGACAGGGGCCATGTCGTAGTAGCGGTATTCGGCGAGGCGGCCGCCGAAGATGACGCGCGGGGCGAGGGCTGCGGCCTGCGCGCGGTAGCGGTCGGCGAGGGTGTTGTTCTGTTCGTCGTTGACGGGATAGTAGGGCTCCATGCCCGGCTGCCACTCGGTGCTGTACTCGCGACTGATGACCGTGTGGGGATTGTCGTAGACCTTCTGTCCAAAGAGTTCAAAGTGCTTGTGCTCAATGACGCGCGTGTAGGGCACGGCAGCGTCGGTATAGTTCACCACGGCATTGCCCTGATAGTTGGGCATGTCCTTCACCTCGGTCTCGAAGCGCACCGTGCGGAAGTTGAGATGTCCGTGCTCGTAACCGAAATACTCGTCAATCTGGCCAGTGTAGACAATCTGCGGAGCCTGCTGCTCCCAGTAGGCACGGTCGGCAAAGAAGTCGGTATCGGTACGCGTCTCCACCCCTTCGAGCAGTGCGTCAATGAGGCGGTTGTATCCTCCCTCGGGAATACCCTGATAGAGGTCGTTGAAATAGTTGTTGTCGTAGACCAGCCTGACGGGCAGGCGCTTGATGATGAAGGCTGGCAGGTCGGTACACTTGCGGCCCCACTGCTTCTCGGTGTAGCCCTTGATGAGCCGCTCGTAGATGTCGCGTCCGATGAGCGTCAGTGCCTGCTCTTCGAGGTTGCGCGGTTCCGCGGCGCCCTCCGCCCGCATCTTCGCGAGGGCCTCGGCGCGCTGCTCGGCAATCTTGGCCGCCGCCTCCTCGGGCGTCACTGTTCCCCACATCTGGTAGAACGTGTTCATGTTGAACGGCAGGTTGTAGAGCCGTCCCTGATAGTTGGCCACGGGCGAGTTGGTGTAGCGGTTGAAGGGCACGATGCCGTTCACGAAGTCCCACACCTTCTTGTTGGAAGTGTGGAAGATATGTGCGCCATACTTGTGGACATGGATGCCCTCCACCTCCTCGCAGTAGACATTACCGCCGAGATGCGGTCGCTTGTCAATCACCAGGCAGCGCTTGCCGTGCTGCCGCGCCAAGTGGGCGAAGGTGGCTCCAAAGAGTCCCGATCCCACGATGAGATAATCATACGTGTGCGACATTGTCATTCATTGTTTTGTGCGGAATCCAGGCAACTTCCTGTCTCCGTGTGCTTGTAGCGGTATTGGTTGATGCGCTTCAGGCGTTCGCCCTCGGCCAGCAGCGCCTCCATGCGCTGCATCCGCGAGGCCGGCATCTTGCCGCCGCGCATCCGCTTGCAGTTGTACTTGGCCCAGTTGTGCAGGTCGCGCTCCTCGGGCTTGTGCTTTGACGGACGTCGATGGTTCTTCTGGAAGAAATCCATCATCGTCTGCCACATCATACTCCAACGTTCCTCTTGCGTCATACGGCTGCTATTTTATTTGATTATGAAGTGTTTCGGCACGAAACGGATGGTGATGCCGCCCAGCCCCTCAAGCTCCACGACCACCTGCTTGTTGCCGTGTATGCGCTTGATGACGCCCTCCACCCCCTTGAAGGGTCCGGAGACAATCGTCACACTGCCCTGCTCGCGTCCCTGCAGTTCCGCAGGTGTCAGGTAAGTGTATTCGTCCTCGGGTCCGGCGGCCACACGCAGGAAGTTGTCCATCTGCCGGTCTGGGACCACGATCACCTCGTTGCACTCGTGCAGGGGGTCCAGCGTGTGGCGTATCATATACCGCAGGGGCTCTGCCTCGAGGTGCGTCTGCTTCAGCCGGGTGATATGGTCCATGGTGTCGCGCACGAAGATCAGGTTCGAGAGCGCCGGCACGCGTTTCTTCACCACGCGGTGTCCCACCTTGCTCACGGCGGTCGTCATCGGCAGGAAGTTCTCCACTTGCTCCTTGTCAAGAAAAGCCTTTACCGACAACTCGCGCCCATAGGTGACACGCATGGGGAACCAACAGCATTGCGTCTTGTCTATCATCGCTCTGTGGTAAAGACAAAAGGAAGGGGACACCGCATCACAACCGGATACGGCCTGCTTACTACCCGTGATGTCATCATTAGTGATCTCATGAGAAAGCACTGACCTTCAGAAGCCGTCACACAGACGCTAACATGACTATGCGTCACCATGGGGGTACAATATGGCCTCTATGTCCCAAAGATGCCCTAAGCCCCCCATATGCATCGCCCTGCATGAAGAAGACCGAAAGTCTCTACTGCAAGGCACATGCGCTTTGCAAAGGTAAAATATTTTTTAATGCGAACCAAAATATAGAGAAACTTTATTTAGCAAAACTTTGGTGAAGACTGCGCAGCGCCATCACAGACCTGCGCCTCTGATGGCAGCGACAGGAATGCCATACAACAAAAAACCTCCGGCTACGATGTGTAACCAGAGGCTTGATGAAATAAGTGTAGTGGATAGGGGAATCGAACCCCTATGCCAAGATTGAGAATCTTGTATCCTAACCATTAGATGAATCCACCAGCAAATAAATATCTCTCTTACAATAGTACTCGGTAAGAGAATCGAACTCTTATGCCAAGATTGAGAATCTTGTATCCTAACCGTTAGATGAACCGAGCATTAAAATCTCTTTGCCGCTTTCAAGCGCGGAAGGTGGGGGATTCGAACCCCCGGTACGGTAACCCGCACGGCAGTTTAGCAAACTGCTGGTTTCAGCCACTCACCCAACCTTCCTT
>CAVIPZ010000128.1:0-5595 GCA_963644715.1 bacterium
GTCACCATACTTTGATACATGCTTTCAAGGTCGGTTTTGAAGGCATTCAACTTGATCTGAAGAGAATCTATGCCCGGCATCACTTCCAGGATTTCGTTGGAGTTGACGTGGCCATACTTTTGAGCATCTGCCGTACCTGCAATGAAGAATAGGGCGGCAGCAATCAATAACAACTTTTTTTTCATCGAGTAAATAGATTTATTTATTACAATATTATTCGTCATCAGTACTATTCGTCAGTGTCTGTGCTGACCGACACGCCGAGTTTCTGCATAATAGCCTCGTTGATGTCCCATTTTGGGTCGGCATAGATGATGGTCAGGTCGCCGGCGGTGTCAAACACGAAAGCGAATCCTTTCTCTTTGGCGTAGTCGTTCACGGTGTTGAGTACGCGGTCTTGGATCGGCTTTACCAATTCCTCTCTTTTCTTGAACAGGTCGCCGTCTTGTCCGAAGCGTTTCTTTTGCAGTTCCTTGACAGCCTTTTCTTGCTCCATAATGGCATTTTGGCGGTTGCTCTTTATCTGTTCTGGCATCGTGATTGACTCTACCTGGTATTTCTTGTACATCGAGTCAACAGAAGCCATCTTTGCCTCAATTTCTTTTTGCCACAAAACGGCCACGCGGTCAAGTTCGGCTTGCGCTTCTTTGTATTCCGACATGTTGGAAAGGATGTATTCAGAATTGATGTAGGCATATTTTTGGCCGAAACTTGCCAATGCCGTCAGGACAATAACTGCTGATAAAAATAATCTCTTCATAGTATGCTTGTTTTTTTACGTTGAAACTAACGATAAATTTCTGCTTTTATTATGTTAATCGATTGACTGGTTGATGGAGATGTGGAAATGGCTGCCGGATGCGGATGCTTGTTGTCCGGGAACTTTGTCGAAGCCATAGCCCCAGTCGAAGCCGAGCAGTCCGAACATAGGCAGATAGATGCGGACGCCGACACCTGCCGACTTGTACATTTCAAACGGGTTGTATTTCTCGAGCCAGCCTTTTCCGGCTTCCAGAAACGCCAGCACATACACGGTGGCGGAGGGGTTGAGCGAAATCGGGTAGCGCAGTTCGGCGGTGAATTTGTTGTAGATGCTGGCACCGACGCTGCTGCCGTCTTGGTAAGGCGAAAGCACATAGTCGTCGTAGCCGCGCAAAGCGATAATCTCACGTCCGTCGTACGAATAATTGGACAGTCCGTCTCCGCCCACATAGAATCTCCCGAACGGGCTGATGCCGATAGTTTTGTTGTAGCAGCCCATAAAGCCCATCTTGAGGCGCACGTTCAGCACCAGATTGTCAACGATGCGGTTAAACCACGACAAGTTCAGTTTCCATTTATGAAACTCGAGCCATTTGTACTTTTCCTGGTCTGTGGCGTTGGAGTAGTCTTTGTGGTTGATGAGCGAATAGGGCGGAGTCAACTGCATGCTGAAAGTGAGGCTGGAGCCCTCGCGCGGGTAAATAGGGGCGTTTACAGAATTACGCGACAACGTAAAGATGTAACTCAAACTGTTGGCGACGCCGTTGTTGAATATGAAATAGTTGGACCAGTTGACGTTATAGTACTCGTAAGAGAGCGTGTGTGACATTTGGAAATAGTCGTCCGGCCATTTCAGTTTTGAAGCTATCGAGAGCGATGCGCCCGAAATGCTGTAGAATTTGTAGTTGGTGGCGTCAGACTTGAGGTACCCGTTGGTCTGTTTTTGATAGTAGAGACCTGCGGTGAGGGCATTCGGTTTCTTTCCGCCGAGCCAAGGTTCGGTAAAAGAGAGGTTGTAGTATTGGTAGTATTTTGCGTTTGTGGAGACATTCAGGGCCAAGCGCTGTCCGTCGCCGCCAGGTATCGGGGTCCACGCGTCTTTCTTGAACATTTTGCGGGTCGAGAAGTTGTTGAAGGCAATGCCGGCGGTGGCCACAAAGCCGGTTCCGCCGTAGCCCGCGCTCAACGAGAGTTGGTCAGAGGAGGTCTCCTCTACAACGTAGGTGATGTCCACGGTGCCGTCTGTCTCGTTTGGTTTCGGCTGAACGTCCATTTTTTCCTGGTTGAAGTAGCCCAGCGACATCAGCACCTGTTGCGTGCGGATGATGTCGGCGCGGTTGAAGAGCTGCCCGGGTATCGTCGTGATCTCGCGCATGATAACCTTGTCGTTGGTCTTGGTGTTCCCGCTGATGGAAATCTTGTTGTATTTGGCCTGCTTGCCTTCGCGTATGCGGATCTCAATATCGATAGAATCTCCATCAACGGCAACTTCCACAGGGTTGGCGTTGAAGAAAAGGTATCCGTTGTTCATATACAAAGAGGCGATGTCTTCGCCGTCTTCTTTCATCGTAAGGCTTTTGGTCAGAAGAGCTTGGTTGTAAACGTCGCCTTTGCTGATGCCGAGAAGTTGCTGTAGCAAGGCGGTAGGATATTTGGTGTTGCCTACAAAGTAGATGTTCCTGAAATAGTACTGCGGTCCCTCGTTCACCTTGATGTCGATGCGCATATTGTGGCCGTCCAGATAGTAGGTGTCGCGCTCAATGACGGCATCGCGGTAACCCAGTTCGTTATAGCGGTTTATAAGGTTTACTTTGTCGGTCTCGTAGGTCTCTTTCGTGAATTTCGATTTCTTGAAAATGCGCAGTTTCACCCGGTTGGCGAAGTAATTGTCGAGATGGTCTTTTATGTCCATTGACTGGTAATAGCCGGGGTGCTTGAAACAGTAAGCGATGGCAGTGTCCATCTTGTAGAATGGCATGAAAAGGAATTTCTCCTTGGTCTCTTTCATGGCACGCAGCAGCACGGCATCTGAAACGCCGTGGTTGCCCTCAATGTCTATCTTTGAAATCTTCACTCTTTTGGATTTCTTGATGTCAAAGAGAAGGTTTTTCACATTTTTGACTTTCTCATCGTCGAGTTCTTGCACGTCAACGGTACAACTGTAAAACCCTTTGTCCACATAATATTTGCGGATGATGTTTGCGCAGGTGATTTTCAAGTTGTCATTGATAATATTGCCTTGAGAGATGTTCAGTTTTTCGCGGAGGTCGTTTTCTTCGCTCTTGGTTGTGCCCTTAAAGCCGAACGACATCAGGCGGGAGCGGTCCTCCAGCCGCACGTCCAAGAAAGCAATGTTGCCGGTTATCCGCGTCACGGTAATTTCCACATCCTCATACAGCCCTGATTTCCAAAGAGACTTGATGCTTTTTGTGATTTCGTCACCGGGAATTTCAATGACATCCCCGACGTGGAAATAGAGCTGCCTTTGGTCGAGCGCGGCCGTTCCGGAAGAGGTGATGCCGCCTATCTCATACTCGTGCGGGTTGGCATAGTCAACCTTCACTTGTCCGTCTGTTCCGTCGTTGTTGACAATGACCTGACCGTAACTCTTCATCGACCAGCAACATGCCACCGACAGTACGATAAATGCGACATATTTGTAGAATTTCATTCTTCCTTGAAAATTGACGGCAAAGATAGTTAAAAAATCATTGTTCCCGCACTTGCTCTCCCGTTTTCCCGAAACGGCGTTCGCGCGACATGAATTGGTGAACGATTTCGCGCAAGTTCTCTTTTCTGAAATCCGGCCATAAGACGGGGACAAAGAACAATTCGGTGTAGGCTATCTGCCACAGCAGGAAGTTGCTGATACGGCAGTCGCCGCCGGTTCTGATCAGCAGGTCAGGGTCGGGAACTTCAGGCAGATAGAGGTGCGCTTTTATAGTGTCTTGGCTGATGTTGTTCGCAGTTGACGTGCCTGCGGCCACTTCAGCGGCAATGGCTTTTACGGCATCGGTGAGTTCGGCACGACCGCCGTAACTCAATGCCAATGACACGGTAAGCCCGTCGTTGCGGGCGGTCTGGTCCAGTGCCGACTGCAACGAGGCGCGGCATGTTTCGGGCAGGTCTGCGGTGCGGCCGGTTGCCAGCAGGCGCACTTTGTTCTTCATCAAGGAGGGCAGTTCATTGTGTACGCACTGCACCAGCAGGTTCATCAGCATATCGACCTCATTTTTCGGACGGTTCCAGTTTTCGGTAGAGAAAGTGTAGAGGGTAAGGTATTTGATGCCCATTTCTGCGGCGCCTTCAATGACGCTTCTGACAGACTCTACGCCGGCTTGATGCCCGAATGTGCGTTCTTTGCCGTGTTGCTGGGCCCAACGTCCGTTTCCGTCCATAATGATGGCTATATGTTGCGGCAACTTGTTAGTATTGTCTTTCATTGCTTTTTCTTTTATCTTCTTGATCTCTTCGCGGGTTTAAGGTAGCAAGCCCTGTCTGAATTGCCGAATCTGACGGTCATCGTAATGCCTGCAAACGAATAGGCATCGTGTGTTGTGTTGTTTCCGCGCTGATGGCCGGCGATGTGTTTCGACAAGTTGTTGCCGTTGTTGTCTTGCAATTCCGGAGACCGGTCTGCGAGGTCGGCTGCGAGGTCGCCGCGCCGTTTGCGCAGCAGGTCGTTGTCATAGTAGCAGCCGCTAACATCGTCAAGATAGTCGGTAAAGGTCCAGCGCATGCCCCATTCCGCCCCGAAAGTGAACATCCTGCCGCAGGTGACTTTGATGCCGAACCCGAAAGGGATGGCCATGCTGGTCAGCGAGTACTGTTTCTTGGTTTCTACGGCATCGTTGTTTGGGTCAGAATTGTCGAATGACAGACCGTCGGAGGAGAGTCCTTGTCCCTCGGTGCCGAGGCTTTGCAGGTGGTACTCCTTATTATTGTAAGTTGCAGTAGGGTCAAAGGAGAAGACGGTAAGGCCGGCAAAAATGTAGGGGGCGAACCTGTTTTTCCCTGTCGTGTTGTAGAGTTCGAAAAAATTCAGTTCCAGTTCCGCAGAGAACTCAGTCACAGGCGACGAGAAACTGAGGTTGCGGTTTGCCATAACGTTGCCGGCGTCGCTGGCCGAGACTTTCCCAAACAGGAAGTCCGCTTTCAAAGCAAGCCGGGGCGACAAGTTATAGCGGTACATGAAGCCGCCCGAGAAATGCACCTGATTGAGCGACGGGTCTTTCAGGTTGAAATTGAACAGCTTTGTCTGGTTAAGGTCGCCCAAGTAAAACATAGTTCCCGCCAACACGCCGAACTCCGAACGCTGTGCTTCAACGTTCTGCCAAACAGACAATACAATCGCCAGCATCAGGACATAAGCCTGCCATCTGATTGACGTGCGTTTGGAGTAGAAACAGTTCTTCATTCTTTTCAAAAAAGTTCCCGTAAAACGCTGCAAAAATAAAAAAATTGCATTATTCGGAATCAGCACGAAAAAAAGTGTATTTTTGCCGCCTTAAATTTATTATAATAAAGTCATTACAGAAAAAAGAAAGGAACCTTGAACACAACGCCTCAAAACAGACCGAGACAGTTCGGTCCCCGTTCCAAGAAGGAAGCCCAGCACAGAATCAACAACTTCATTACAGCGCAGACCGTCAGAGTCGTAGGAGAAAACTTCGCACCGAAGATTGTCTCTTTGCGCGAAGCTTTGGCCATTGCAGACCAATACGAGATGGACTTGGTAGAGATTTCGCCGCAGGCCAATCCGCCTGTCTGCAAGGTGATGGACTATCAGAAATATCTGTATGAGCAGAAAAAGAAAGCCAAGGAGATAAAGGC
>CAVIPZ010000129.1:0-5590 GCA_963644715.1 bacterium
CGGCTGGCACAAGAAATAGCGTTCGCGCCCGTCGTATTCCAAGTTTCCCGCCTGATGGTCAAGTTCGGCATCTTTGACATGCTGGACCGCCATCCCGATGGACTGACCCTGGATGAAATCGCCGACAAAGCCCGGCTCTCGCTCTACGGTGCGAAAGTCTTGGTTGAGTCCTCGCTCACCATCGGCACGGTGCTGCTGCAAAACGGAAAATTCCAACTCGCCAAGGCCGGCCGCTTCCTGCTGAACGACCGCATGACCCGCGTCAACATGAACTTCATGCATGACGTGAACTACCTTGGACTCTACAACCTCGAACAGGCAGTCGTGGAGGGGAAACCGGAAGGACTGAAAGTTTTCGGAAACTGGAAAACGGTATATGAGGGTCTGTCGCAGCTGCCGCCAGAGGTGCAGAAAAGCTGGTTCGATTTTGACCATTTCTACTCCGACTGTTCATTTGAGCAGGCTCTTGCAATCGTGTTCAGCCGCCATCCGGAGAGCCTGTTGGACGTTGGCGGAAATACCGGACGCTGGGCAATGCAATGCGTGCAACACGATCCCTCGGTGCACGTCACCATCATGGACCTGCCGCAGCAACTGGACATGATGCGCCAGCAAACAAAAGGGAAAGAGGAAGCCGACCGCATCAGCGGCTACAGCGCCGACCTGCTTGACCCTAAGACGCAGTTTCCAAAGGGTTTTGACGCCATTTGGATGAGCCAGTTTCTGGACTGTTTCTCCGAAGAAGAGGCCACCAGCATAATGCAGCGCGCCGCACACGCCATGAGCCACAACTCCCGCCTTTACATCATGGAAACATTCTGGGACCGGCAGCGTTTTGAAACCGCCTCGTACTGTCTGGCACAAATCAGCCTCTATTTCACCGCCATCGCAAACGGCAACAGCAAAATGTACTATTCGGGCGACCTCATACGATGCGTGGAGAGCGCCGGACTCGAGATTGAACAGATACACGACGGGCTTGGTCTTGGCCACAGCATCCTGCAATGCCGACTGAAATAGTATGGAAACCCTGTCCGCATTGACCCTCATCCCACAACGGCCGCCTTTCACTCTGGTAGATTGTCTTGTGGCTTGTGACGAAAACTCCTGCACCACAACCTTCACAGTTCCTGACAAGCATATCCTTGTCGCCGACGGCACGCTTTCCGCTTGCGGGCTTATCGAAAACATGGCACAGACATGTGCCGCACGCATCGGGTATATGAACCGCGAAAAGCCCGTCCGCATCGGAGTTGTCGGGAGCGTCTCTAATTTCAAAGCATACCGGTTGCCCGCCTGCGGCGAAACGCTCCACACTAAGGTTGACGTCATCGCTGAAGTGTTCGATGCCGTCGTTGTACATGCCACCGCAGCAGTCAACGGAACGGCTGCGGCAGAATGTGACCTCAAAGTATTTCTGATGTAACCCAGACAAACGAAACAAACCTTTCCTGCAATATGTTACAAATTGAGAAAACAATCGATGTCAGGTTCAGCGAAGTGGACTCTATGGGCATCGTATGGCACGGCAATTACGCCCTCTATTTTGAAGATGCACGCGAACAGTTCGGCAAGACCTACGGACTGGAATACCTGTACATCTACAAAATGGGATACTTTGCCCCGCTGGTGGAAATGAAACTCAACTACCGCAAGTCGGCACAGTACGGCGACCGCGTGCTGGTTCGTTGCAGATACCGGGAAACAGAAGCCGCAAAAATCATCTTCGATTACGAGATTGTGGAACCTGAAAGCGGCGAACTGCTGGTCTCTGGCTACACCGTACAAGTTTTCCTTGACCGCGAACGGAAACTGGTTTGGCAAATTCCGGAGTTTTACCGGCAATGGAAAGAAGCACATTTAACGGATAAAGGACAATAAAAAAAAGCAGGGCATCATCTTCCCTGCTTTTTTGTTTCAGAAAAGTTGACAGGATGTCAACAAAAAAAGTACAACGGCTACACGTAATAGTGTGAAGCGATGGAGGTGTTGTCTTCCACGCTTTGGATAACTTCGGAGAGCAGTTTTGCAACCGAAATGACGCGGACCTTGTCGCAAGGTTTTCTCAAAGGCACGGTATCGGTAATAAAGACCTCATCAAGGACAGAAGCGTTGATTTTCTCGATGGCATCGCCCGAGAAGAGCCCGTGTGCGCACATGGCGCGAACGCTCTTGGCACCCATTTCCTTGATGCGCTCGGCCGCCTTGCAAAGCGTGCCTGCAGTGTCAATGATGTCATCCACCAAAATGACATTTTTGTCTTTCACATCACCTAAAATCTGAAGCGAAGCCACTTCGTTCTGCTTTACACGCTGTTTGAAACCGGTAGCCAAATCGCAGTCGAGCGCCTTGGCGTAGGTAGAAGCGCGCTTTGTGCCGCCCGTGTCCGGAGAGGCGATGCAGATATTGTCAAGATTAAGGCTCTTGATATAAGGAATGAAAACATTAGAGGCAAAGAGATGGTCAACAGGAACCTCGATGAAGCCTTGGATCTGGTCGGCATGAAGATCCATCGTAATCATCCGGTTCACACCGGCTGTCGTCAGCAGGTTGCACATCAGCTTTGCGCCTATGGATGTTCTCGGTTTGTCTTTCCTGTCTTGCCGGGCATAGCCGAAATAGGGCATCACGGCAATGATGTTGCGTGCAGAGGCGCGTTTGGCTGCATCAATGCAGATCAGCAACTCGATGATGTTGTCGGCGGGAGAAAATGTGGGCTGGATGATGAAAACATCCTTGCCGCGGATGGTGTCGTTGTAATAAACTTGGATTTCACCGTCTTTGAACTGCAAAATATCAACGGGACACAAGGGCTTGTTCAGATACTCCGCGATGCGTTTTGCCAATTCAGGGTTCGACCTGCCTGCAACCAATACGTAATCGTGCTTCATAATTTATTGTAATTTAATAAGTTGAGTTTTGTATAAATAATTCTGCAAAGTAAGTACAAAAATCTGTTGTTTTCTTTTTGAAAATATCACCAATTATAAACAATCCGGCTTTTCATCTCTTCTGTCCCATCAAGTAAGCCTTGATAAAGCCGTCAAGGTCGCCGTCAAGCACGGCATTTACGTTTGAGGTTTCGTAGCCGGTTCTGAGGTCTTTCACCATTTTGTACGGCTGGAGCACATAACTCCGTATCTGGCTGCCCCACTCTATCTTCTTCTTGGTGCTTTCGATGTCGGCCAGTTTCTCGCGTTTCTTTTCCAGTTCCAACTGATAAAGCCGCGATTTCAGCATACGCATAGCCATCTCGCGGTTCTGGAGTTGCGAGCGTGTGACCTGACATTCGACAATGATGCCCGACGGATGATGATGAAGCCGGACGGCGGTTTCGACTTTGTTCACGTTCTGGCCGCCGTGCCCGCTCGAACGGTACGTGTCCCAGCTGATGTCGGCGGGGTTGATGTCGATGACTATGTCGTCGTTGATGACAGGATAGGCAAACACGGAGGCGAACGTTGTGTGGCGGCGGTTGGCAGAATCGAACGGCGAGAGGCGGACAAGCCGATGCACGCCGATTTCGCTTTTGAGATAGCCGTAGGCAAAGGGGCCGTCGAGTTCAATGGAGGCTGACTTAATGCCCACCACATCGCCCTCCTGCCGGTCGAGAAGTTTCACTGAATAGTTGTTGCGTTCGGCCCAGCGCGTGTACATTCGGAGGAGCATCTCGGCCCAGTCGCAGCTTTCGGTGCCGCCGGCCCCGGAGTTGATGTTGACGATGACGTTGAGCGAATCCTCTTCTGCACGCATCATATTGCGGAACTCAAGCTTTTCGGTTGCGTCCAAGGCAGCCCCGTATGATGCGTCAAGTTCCTCTTCGGTGGCCTGTCCTTCGGCGTAAAACTCGTTGAGCACAGACAGTTCGTCGCAAAGTTCGCGTGCTTTCTCAAAATCGGAGACCCAATTCTTGATGGCGCTGATTTCACGCATCGTCTTTTCGGCCTCCTTAGGGTCGTTCCAGAAGCCGTCTTGTTGCGTAATCTTTTCTTTTTCAGCTATTTCCGAAATCTTTGCGTCAATGTCAAAGATACCTCCTTAGCTCACCGAGCCTGTTAAGGAGTTCCTTTATCTGTTCTGTCGTTGTCATATTGTCTTTTAATGATTTGTAACAATGTTTCTAAAAGCGGCTATTCTCGCCGTTCTGTTCCCGTATGGCCGGCATCACCTCGTCAATGGCAAATCCTTTGGCGAGCATTGCCCGTATGAGTTTTGCACGGCCGTTTTCGGGGTCTTCGGGGTGCATCCGAAGCCATTTCGCAATCGTTTCGTTCAAAATGTTGCGATACTGTTCGGGATCAATGCCGTCAATAATGATGTCAATCGTTTCGGGCGCGATCCTTTTCGAGGACAAGGCCTGCCTTATTTTAAGTTTTCCCCATTGGTCTTTCAGTTTGCTTCGCACGAAAATTTCCGCATAGCGGGTCTCGTTGAGGAAATCAGATGCCTTGAGCCGCCCTATAATGTCTTCAAGCTGCAATGAAGGCAGCGCAAAAGGGGCTAGTCTCTTGCGCACGTCCTGTTCGCAACGCTCCTGGCCGGCGCAATAGCGTTCCATTTTGCTCAATATCTCACGTAAGTCTGCCATCCTTGCCTTTGATTTTTGTCTTATTCGCTGGCCGGCTCGTTCCAAAGCACGATTTCGTCCATTTTAGCGTTGAAGATCTTGTATTCAAACAGATGATAACTCTGGTTGGCTATCAGCCGTATGTTTTTCTTGTATTTGAATTTCCATTTCAGCAGAATCGAGGGGAAACCGTACCGGAGATAAGCATACACAAAGGGGTGCAGCATAATCGTGATTTTGGATTCCTGCTGTTTATCAAAAAGAAAATCGAGCGTATTGGCAAGCATATCCTCAATCAGCACAGGCGGCTTTATCTTGCCCGTGCCCTTGCAGGTGGGGCATTGCTCGGTTGTCTCGATCACAGTGGCCTGGCGCACCCGCTGTCTGGTTATCTGCATCAGGCAGAATTTGTTGAGGGGAAGTATCGTGTGCCGTGCCCGGTCATTCTTCATGAACTCTGTCATGGCCTTGTTGAGGGCGACCTTGTTGCGGGCATCATGCAGATCCACGAAATCAATGGTGATGATGCCGCCCATATCGCGAAGCCTGAGCTGGCGGGCTATCTCTGCTGCTGCCAACATGTTCGTGTTCAAGGCATTCTCTTCGGGAGTCTGGTTCGACTTTACCCTATTGCCGCTGTTGACGTCAATGACATGCATGGCTTCAGTATGCTCGATGATAAGATAGACCCCGTTCTTTATCGTGACCACCTTGCCGAAAGAGCCCTTGATCTGCTTTGCGACATTGAATTTTTGGAAAATCGGCTGTTTTTCGTCATACAGATGCACAATTTCCTCCTGTTCAGGGGCATAGAGGTGCATATAATTCTTCACCTCCTTGAAGGTTTCACGCGAGTCCACATAGATGGCGTGGAACGAGTCGTTCAACAGGTCACGCATCAGGGATATGATGCAGTCAGACTCTTGCACGATGCGCATCGGGGCTTTTGAGGCGAAGAGGTTCTCGACAGCCGTGTCCCATTTGTAGCGCAGCATGTCGAGGTCGGCGGAGAGGTCTTCGAGT
>CAVIPZ010000130.1:0-5561 GCA_963644715.1 bacterium
CGGTAAATGTTCTGTATCAAAGGGCTGTCAATGGCGGCGATATGCTTTTCTATGACTGCCGTGTCGCCACGCCTTGCCGGACCGGTCTGTGCCTCTGCCGGTGTCATGGTCTTGAGTTTGTCCACCGTCTGCTGCAACAGCGGCAGCAGCAAATGGATGTCCAAGTTTCCGGTACGCAGCAGGTTGTCGGCAATGCCGCATAGAGCATTGCTGAAGTTGCAGGCAAACACAGCGGCCAGATGAAGCAGAGCCCGCTGCTCTTCGCCCATTTTGTGGCAGTGAGGCGACAAGGCAGCGCTGAGCCGTTCCACTTCGCCGGCACGCTCTCCCAGCCGGTCGAGTTCCATGCACAACGGCACGGTCAGTTCCGCAGTGTCGGCAGCCTTGCTGAAGGTCTGCAGCGGATACAGCACGCCGTAATGTTCGGCAAACGGGGCAAAAACCTCTTGCGACACCGAACCCGCCGTGTGCAGCGCCAACGGCATCTTGAACGGGATCTGCTCCAAAACAGCAGGATAGGCATTGTCGCTCAATGCGAACAGATAGATGTTGCTGTCAGGGTCCAGGTCTGAAAGGCGGTCGATGGCTGCCGCGCCGCAACGACTTGCAAGACGCTCGGCATTGCACAGGTGGCGGCTATATACCTGCGTAATCCTGAACTCTTCAGCATTGCGCAGCCTTTCGACAATCCAGGTGGCCACGTTTCCGGCTCCGACAAGGGAAATCATCAGTATTTGAATTTGCTGCCTCCAACGAACTCACGCAGGATGGAAGTCCCGATGATGGCGGATTCAGGAATGGTCTTGAAGAAAGAAAGGAACTTGAGAAGCCGCGACGCTTCGGCATACTCGACGGCCGTTTCTGGAACTTCGCGCAGTATGGGGATGGCGTACGGCTTCAAGGCGCCTAATTCAAAGATGAGCGAGGTGTTGATCATCTCGTCGGCCTCTTCCTGATAGGGGAATATGTTCTTTTCCTCCCCGTTTCTTACGCTGCGCCAGCGGCGGAGCGTCTCCACGGCTGAATAGCCCCGGTAGTTGTAGTCGCGCACAATCCTCCGTATGAGGCGGTTGTCAGTGGTGGGTATCGGGTTCTGTCGGTCAATGGATATGGATGTGAGCGCCGAAACGAATATCTTGAATTTCACCTCGTCGGGCACAAGGCTTGTGAGTTTGGGGTTCAGGCAGTGTATGCCCTCGATGACCATCACTGACTGCGGGTCTAACTGTATCGACTTGCCGGTCCATACTTTGGTGCCGCGCGCAAAGTCGAAGGTCGGCATCTCTACCCGCTTCCCTGCGATGAGGTCGGAGATGGTTTTGTTGAACAGGTCAAGGTCGATGGCCTCGAACGCTTCAAAGTCGAAGTTTCCGTCTTTGTCGCGCGGGTTCTGGTCGCGTTCCACAAAAAAGTCGTCAACGGAAATCTGCACGGGATGGAATCCCAGCACGCCAAGTTGCACCGAGAGCCGTTTGCAGGTGGTGGTTTTGCCGGAACTGGACGGCCCGCTGATCAGGATTGCCTTGACGCCTCCTTTGCGCTTGATGGCATCCGCCACCGCCGAAATGCGTTTTTCCTGAAAAGCCTCGGATACCAGCACGGTGGCCTGCACCAGATTCTCCGAAATGAGGCGGTTGACATCGCTGACGTATGGAATGCCCAACGCGTCAACCCACTTTTTGTGCAACTGATAGACGGAGAAGAGTTTTGGCAGCGACCGGGTCTTAGGAATAGCGTTGAAGTTGCGCGCCGAGGGAAGCTTCAGCAGCAGCCCGTTTTCGTAGCGCACAAGGTCAAAGGAGGTGAGATATGCGGTTGAGGGCACCATATAGCCGTAATAATAGTTTATGGTGTTGCCCAGTTTATAGACGGAGGTGAAGATGCGGTCGCGGTTCTTGAAGAGTTCGTATTTGTCTTCCAGTTCGAATTTCTTGAACAGTTCTACAGCGTCAGGGGTAGGCAACGCAATGCGCTCAAAGGGGAGGTCCTGCGCCACGCTTTTCAGCATGTTGTCGCGCAGACTTGCCACAAGTTCGTCGGTGACGGGGCCGTCGAGGTTCTCGAGTGTGCAGAAACGGCCGCCGGAGATGGAATGTTGGATGCGGAGCTTCACCTTGAGCGGCAAGGTGTCGTGTACAGCCTTGCACAACAGAAAGTACAACGAACGGATGTAAAGCCCCCGCCCGTAGGTGGAATAGTAGTCGAAAAAGGCGACGGTCGCGGGCTTGTGTATCCGGTAGTAGAGCTCTTTGACGGTGTTGTTGACCAATGCGCCGAGAATCGGGTTCTCCATCTTGATGTTGTACTGCTGGATGAACTCGAGCAGCGTGGTGCCGTAAGGGACTTCCACTTTCTTGCCTATCAAATAGCAGTAAACAGGTACGGTTGTGTTCATAGCGTGTTTATTTTTTTCAAGGGGGCAAAGATACAAAAATCACGGGATGATATTGAAGATTTTGCTACTTTTGCACGCTGCTTGCGTATGGTGCAGCGTATGTTTTTTCTTGACGACTGACTTATGGTGATGTCCTATTTCATAATAGCAGGATATGTGCTTGTTCCTGTTCTTATCGTTTTGCTGTTCAGCAGATTTGAACAGACCAGACGAGTAGGCACGGTGGTTATGGCATACGCGGCCGGCATCTTGATGGCACTGTCGGGGCTTCTGCCCGCGGGTCAGGAAGCCGGCGCCCAAGTGTTGGCGCAAGGGCAGAAGGTCATTATGAGCATTGCTGTTCCCGTTGCTATCCCGCTGATGCTGTTCGGCTCCGATTTCCGCCTTTGGGCCAAGTCGCTGCCCAAGACGATGACGGTGCTGCTGGGCGGCATGGCATCGGTGGTCGTGGCAGTGGCAGCAGGTTATCTCTTGTTCCGCAACAGCCAAATCCCGCAGTTCGAGAAGATAGCCGCTATGATGACGGGCATTTATACGGGCGGCACCATGAATTTCAACTCGCTGGGCATGGCTCTGCAGGTGGACCCTGGCCTGATGGTGGTGACGCTTACTTTCGAGGAGATGGTCACGTTCCCCTTTATTCTCTTCATTGTGGCCGGCGGATACAAACTCTTCCGCAAACTGCTGCCCTGCAAGAACGGCAGCGCCAATGTGGAAGGCGGCGCAGAAGCCGTGCCGCGCGACGGTTTCGAGAACTACCGCGGCATGCTGAGCAGGCGTGTTCTCCCGAAGATGCTGCTTGCCCTCGCTCTCGCTTCCGCTATGGTGGTGGCTTCGGCCGGTGTCTCAATTCTGATTGCCGGAAAGGTCAACGAGTTGATTGTCATCCTGTTGGTGACAACGCTGGCCGTGCTCGCCTCTTTCAGCAAGAAAGTCAGAGACTTGCCCAAAACCTTTGAGCTGGGCATGTTTTTTATTCTCATATTCAGTGTGGTGGTGGCCTCGCAATTCAGCATCTCTGCTATCAACCGCTCTACGGTGATGATTCTTTGGTACATCCTCTTCGTGATGCTGGTTTCCATAGTCTTGCATATCGCAATATGCCGGCTTTTCAAGGTTGACGGCGACCTGTTTACGGCAGGGCATGTAGGACTGCTTTGTTCGCCCCCTTTTGTGCCGCCCGTGGCCGAGGTTATGGGCAACAAAAGCGTGCTGTTGAGCGGTATCGTGATTGGGCTCGTGGGCTATGCGGCAGGCAATTATCTGGGCATAGCGGTGGCGGCGCTTACAGGGGCGTTATAAAAGAAAAGTGAACGGCATTTATTTTGAAGATTATATAATACAGATAATTAAAAACTATAGAATATGGCAACTAAATACATTTTTGTGATGGGCGGTGTCGTTTCCGGACTCGGAAAAGGCATCACGGCCGCCTCGCTTGGACGACTGCTGAAATCGAGGGGCGTAAAGGTGACTATGCAGAAACTGGATCCCTACCTCAACGTGGATCCAGGCACAATGAATCCCTACCAGCATGGTGAGGTTTTTGTGACAGAAGACGGCGCGGAAACGGACCTCGACATCGGTCACTACGAGCGTTTCATTGACGAGAACCTCAACAAGCACAGCAATGTGACGGCCGGCAAGGTATATTACACCGTAATCGAAAACGAACGGAACGGCTCTTATGCCGGCAGCACGATACAGATGATTCCGCACATCACGAACGAAATCAAGGACCGCATCCGCATGAACGCTACCACCGCAGGGGCTGATGTGGCCATCGTGGAAATCGGCGGCACGGTGGGCGACTATGAGAGCCTGCCGTTTCTGGAAGCTGTGCGCCAGTTTGTGACAGAAGAAGGTTCCAAAAACTGCATGTATATACATGTGGCGCTCATACCGTTCATTACCCCAAGCAATGAACTGAAAACCAAACCGGCACAACATTCCGTAAAGGAACTGCTCAGTCTCGGCATCCAGCCCGACATTCTTGTGTGCCGCTGCGACCATCCCCTTACCAAGGAGATAAAGGAGAAACTCTCGCTCTTTTGCAATGTCAAGCTTGACTGCATCATAGAGAACAACAATGCCCCCTCGCTTTACGAAGTTCCGCTTGCGCTTGAAGAGGAGGGACTTGCCGAGCAGGTCATCAAGCGGCTGCAACTAAAGTGCTGCGAGAAGAACCTTTCAGACTGGGAAGACATGGTGATGCGGAGCCGCAATCTGGAACAGGAAACGAACATTGCCATCGTGGGCAAGTACATTGAGTTGCAAGACGCTTACATCAGCGTGGTGGAGTCGCTCAAACACGCTGCAATCTTCAACAAGTCAAAACTGCACATTTCTTGGATTGCCGCAGAAGAGATAACGGAACGCAATGTCAAGAGCATGCTGAAGGATGTCAAGGGCATCCTGATTCCCGGCGGCTTCGGCACGCGCGGCATCGAGGGCAAGATCAATGCTGCCCGCTATGCACGCGAGAACAACGTCCCGTTTTTGGGGCTTTGCCTGGGCATGCAGATTGCCATCATAGAGTTTGCCCGCCATGTGTGCGGTCTCAAGGAGGCACACACCAAGGAGATAGATGCCACTACGCCTTATCCCGTCATCGACTTTCTGCCCGGGCAGAACGAGTACAGCATGTTGGGCGGCACGCTGCGGCTGGGCAAATACCCTTGCCGCATCAAGCCCGGCACCAAGGCCTATCAGGCTTACGGCTGCGACATGGTGAATGAACGTCACCGCCACCGCTATGAGGTCAACAACGACTATCGCGATATGCTGGAAGCCAACGGTATGGTGATTTGCGGCACTTCGCCCAATGAGAGCATTGTGGAGATGGTGGAACTTAAAGACCATCCGTGGTTCCTGGCATGCCAGTTCCATCCTGAATTCAAATCGCGCCCCAACCGCCCGCACCCGCTTTTCCTGGATTTCGTGAAAGCTTCATTGCAACACTGAACGAACAATTAAAAAACGGAAAACGAGGACGTAAGACTCTTTCGTCTGGCGCGCGAGGCTTGGGCTGACGGATAAGTTCAACTTGGAAAGTTATAAAAACGGGGGAACAGGAAAGCCCGCCGTACGGCGGGCTTTCCTGAAAAAAATGCCACTTTTGCGGTCTCTAAAACAAATGCAAATGGCACATATAAACGAGACGCAA
>CAVIPZ010000131.1:0-5553 GCA_963644715.1 bacterium
GCATGGACCTATACCGATGATGCCGGCAACCGGCACGACATAGACAGGAACGATTTCTCGCTGCTGTTGAATGGTCAAAAGGTAACGTTTGACTTGGCGTTCATTGCCATTCATGGAACCCCGGGCGAGAACGGTATGCTTCAGGGCTATTTTGAGATGATCCATCTGCCCTATACGGGTTGCGGGGTCTGCAGTTCGGCCATAACGTTCAACAAGTTCTATTGTTGCCTCTCGGTGGCGGCTTTAGGCGTGCCTGTGGCCCCGTCGGTGCATCTGCACCGCAACGACAAGGTTGACTATGAGCAGATTGCCTCCGTATGCGGCTACCCCTGCTTTGTAAAGCCGTGCAACTCAGGTTCAAGCGTCGGCGTGTCAAAAGTACATAGCCGCGACGAACTTGACCGCGCCCTCGCCGAAGCGTTTCGGTATGACGACCAATTACTTGTAGAGCAATTCATCAAAGGGCGCGAACTTACTTGCGGCGTGACTTCCGTTTATGGAGATGTGCGTACACTTGCCGTTACAGAAGTGGTGGCCTCTAACGAATTTTATGACTATAACGCAAAATATACAGACTGTGGACATCGGCTGATAACGCCTGCCGACCTTTCAGAAGAGGAAACCCGTATGGTGTCACGGTATTCTGAAACCATATTCCGCGGCCTCGACTGCCGTGGCGTAGTTCGCGTTGACTTTATCCTTTCAGAAACCGACGGAAAACCCTATTTCCTGGAAGTCAATACGATTCCCGGACAGACGGTTATGAGTATTGTTCCGGGACAAGTGACCTATAACGGTCTGGATTTGAAAGATTTTTACACAAAGATGATATTTGAGGCGCTGCCCGAGCATAAAGGAACTCAAAACGGCTCAAGATGAGCAGCCTGCAAAACCGTTTCAGCACAATGGGTACTATGAGTTGTATGAAGAAGCAAACATTCCTGAAAGTTCTCCTCCTGTTGGCGCTGCCGGCTTTGGGATTGATCCCGAAAGTTGCCGCACAGTACAATGAGCAGGATATTGTGAACTATATCGAACAGTATAAGTCAGTGGCTATCCAGAAGATGCGGGAATATAAGATTCCGGCAAGCATCACTGTTGCGCAGGGCATCTTTGAAAGTGCCTGTGGGAAAAGCCGCCTTGCCGTTGACGGCAACAACCATTTCGGCATAAAATGCCACAACGACTGGACCGGCGACACGATTCTTATTGACGATGATGAACTGCAGGAGTGCTTCCGCAAATACAACAGTGTTGACGATTCTTACACCGACCATTCCAAGTTTCTGACGGGGCGAAAGCGCTACGCCAATCTTTTTACGCTCGACATTATGGACTATGCGGCATGGGCGCGCACACTGAAAGCGGACGGATATGCAACCAATCCGCAATATGCCGACCGCCTGATCAGCCTGATTGAGCGGTATCATATCGCCCGGCTTGACACGCTGGCACAAATGCAAGAGTGTGAACCTGTGGCAGACCGCACCTCGGCACGGCCTCCGATAGAGTATGTTAAAAAACCGGAACAGACAGGCAAGGACAAAACCGGCAATGAACCGTTGACGGCCGAAGAGAGGCCCGCCGCTGCCGGCACCTGGAAAGTGTTCACGTCTGACGGATATTACCCTAAAGGCGAAAGCCCGTTCACGTTCCGCAAGGTTTTCGAGAACAACCACGTCTTTTTTGTGGTGGCGGAAGAGAACGACACATACGAAACGATAGCCCGCGACGTGCAAGTGACCCCGGCAAGCCTCCGCCGCTTTAATGATGCCGGCAAGAACAGCCAGCCGGTATTGCGCGAAATCATCTATATTGAAGCTAAGGCCAAACACAATGCCGCTAAAACCCATACCGTTGAAAAGGGCGAAACGCTGCGTTATATAGCCCAACGCTATGCCGTGCAACTCAATTGTCTTTACAAATACAATAATTTGAATGAAAATTCGATTATTCAACCCGGAGACCAGATATTGTTAAAACGATAAAACATTATGATTATGAAACGAGTACTTATGATTTCAGGTATGCTGCTGCTTACTGCTGCAAGCATGGCCCAGCCTGTGACGGAGAATATGGTGCGCGAATACGTTAATGAATACCGCGACCTGGCTGTCCAGGAGATGAAACTGTACAAGGTGCCGGCAAGCATCACGCTGGCACAGGCCATCTATGCTTCTAAAGCAGGCACTAACAAGGTCTCTAAAGAAGCCAACAACCATTTTGGCATTATGTGCCATACCAAAGAGTGGACCGGCGACACCTATTATGAGACTGAAAACAGAAGCAGCGACTACTGCTACCGCAAATATGCCGATGCGCAGGCTTCATACCGCGACCACTCCCTCTTTTTGGCAGAACGGCCGCGTTATGCCGCTCTTTTCGACCTTAAGGCTGACGATTACCGCGCTTGGGCTCAAGGACTGAAGACCGCTGGATATTCTGGCAACGCCCGCTATGCCGATACGCTCATCGCACTCATCGAACAGTACCGCCTTTACGATTATGACCGCATACAAGAAACGGTCAAGTCTGAATCTGCCAAACCTGCTGTGAAAGATGAGGTTAAAAAGGAAGAAGTGAAAACGGAAATCAAGAAAGAAGAACCGAAGGTGTCTGAAAATGTGAAAGCCGTTGAAACTAAGCCTGCCACATCCTCCGTCCGCAATGATGTCAGCCGCTATCCCGTCAACATCTTCATTCTTGACCCGCAAGACGTGCCGTATAAACAGGCCTATCATCCGGCAACCAAACGTCCGGTTTACGAGAACAACAAGACTAAATTCCTGATTGCGCGACAAGGGGACACCTACGCCAGCCTTGCCGAGACTTTGCAACTGTCGGAGAAGAACCTGAGACAATATAACGACATCTATGACGACTCTGAACCCGTAGAGGGCGAAGTGGTGTATGTGGAGATGAAAGGGACTAAGTCGCCGGTTGACTATCACGTTTTGACAGATAAGGACACTTACCGCTACATTGCACAGAAATACGGCGTTCAATTGAAGATTATTGTCAAGCGGAACAGCGGCTCGATAAAGAATTATCAGGTCGGAGACAAAATCTGCATCGGCTGCAAATAGACACAAAAGCATAGAACGAAAGAATGCCAAAGTCGCTGTATCATTTCAATCCTAAAACGCTCTCGTTCGAGAAGGTTAAGTTGAGTTTCAAGCATATATTCAAGCGTCTGCTTGGGGTGTTTGTCAGCGGCATTGCTTTTGCGTTGGTGTTCGTGTGGATCGCGTTTTACTACATTGATTCGCCAAAAGTTAAGATTCTGGAGAAGGAGAACAATGAATTGAGGACAGAGGTGGAGAACATGTCGCTGCGTCTTGACAAGATGTCGGCGGTGCTGCTTGACATTGAAGACCGTGACGACAACATTTACCGAACGATTTTCGAAGCAGACCCGGTGCCGGCGTCGGTACGTTATCCGATGATTAAAGCCGACAGCCGCCTTGACAGCATGTCACATTCAGAAGCGTACGAGATGTTGAAACAGGCCAACAAGAAAGCCGACCAGTTGACGGTCAGGCTGGCGGTGCAGTCGCGCTCTCTGGACACGCTGGAGCAGATAGCCCACAAGAAAAACGACATGCTCAACGCTATACCGGCTATTCGTCCGCTTAAAAACATGTACTCTGTGACCTCCGGATTCGGACGCAGGTTCCATCCTATTCTCAAGACGTTGCGAGCCCATACCGGCGTTGACATCACCGCGCCTAAAGGCACCCCCGTGTATGCAACCGCCGACGGCGTTGTGGCAAACGAGAATCCGGGCAGTGGCTATGGCTTGTGTATCGTCATCAATCACGGCTATAATTACAAGTCGCTCTATGCCCATCTTTCTAAAAAAGCCGTAAAGCCTGGCCAGAAAGTCAAAAGAGGTCAGTTAATCGGCTATGTGGGGGCAACGGGCCTTGCTTCCGGTTCGCATCTCCATTATGAGGTTATCAAAAACGGCCAACGCGTCAACCCTGTATATTATTTCAATGCCGACATTACGCCCGCCGAATACAACAAGATTCTCGAATCCTCAAAGCGGGTGAATCAGGCCCTCTCATAATGGTATGGTGCTGCGAAAACAGAACTGGGTGATTGGCAAACTCGCAGGTTTTGGAAACCAAAGCCCAAGTGCAGTGTGGCGAAAGCAGAACAGGTTGCTGTCCAGTATGATATTTTGCTGTATAGCCGCCCTGCTGGCGGTGGCTTGTCAGCCCAAATACAGTCATCCGGACAAGATAATATTCCATTACAACGAATCGAACGGCATACAGACGCTTGACCCCGCTTTTGCTTCGGGACAGGCGGTGATATGGCCCTGCAACCAACTCTACAACGGCTTGGTAGATCTTGATGATTCCCTTAACATTGTGCCCGCCATCGCAAAAAGCTGGCAGATTTCCGCCGACGGGCGCGTCTATACGTTTTTTCTGCGCGATGATGTGCAGTTTCATCAAACCCGTTTTTTCCCTTTTGACGGAAAACGAACCGTGACGGCTCAGGATTTTGTCTATAGCTTTTCGCGCATCCTTGACCCTGCGGTGGCCTCGCCGGGAGCTTGGATATTCCAAAAAGTGAAACGCGACTCTGACGGGAAACCCGAATTCAAAGCGCTCAACGACACTACCTTTCAGATAACGCTCAAAGAGACGTTTCCTCCTTTTCTGGGCATTCTGACGATGAAATACTGCTCGGTAGTGCCCTTTGAGGCGGTAGAACATTATGGCAAGGATTTCAGAAACCACCCCGTAGGAACAGGACCGTTTCAGTTCCAAATGTGGCAGGAGGGGGTCAAACTGGTGCTCCGCAAGAACCCCAACTATTTTGAGAAAGACGAAAACGGTCGTCCGCTGCCCTATATTGATGGCGTGGCCGTCTCCTTTATTGTAGATAAACAGTCGGTTTTTATGGAGTTTATGAAAGGGTCGCTCGATTTCATGTCAGGACTGGAAGCCTGCTACAAGGATGCGCTGCTGACAAAAGAGGGGAATCTTAATCCTGAATATAAGAACCAAATAGAATTGCTCACAGGTCCTTATCTCAATACAGAGTATCTTGGATTTATGCTGAAACCTGATGCCGGCAAAAACAACCCTTTGCTCGATAAGCGGATCAGGCAGGCGATTAACTATGGGTTCGATCGGAAGAAGATGATGAAATATCTCCGCAACAACATAGGCTATCCGGGAACGGCCGGGTTTGTGCCCGCCGGTATGCCGTCGCATCTGCCAGAACGCACGGGCGGTTACGACTATGACCCGCAGAAAGCCTTGCGGCTGCTGGCTGAAGCCGGATACCCTAACGGCGAGGGGCTTCCTCCGATTACCGTGGCCGTGTCTGCTTCGTATGCTGATCTGGTGCAGTACATGCAGCACGAACTTGCCGCTGTTGGCGTGAATCTCAAGATGGATGTGGTGCAGGGTGCCCAACAGCGCCAAATGATGCGAAACTATCAACTTCCTTTCTTCCGTGGCTCCTGGATCGCCGACTACCCTGATGCTGAAAACTATATGTCGCTCTTCTACTCGAAGAACCTCCACCCCG
>CAVIPZ010000132.1:0-5510 GCA_963644715.1 bacterium
CAAGCAAAATTTTTCTGCATCCTCACATGGAAACGCTGCACGATCTTGCTATCTAGCTGAAACAGGAGAACATAAAGCAATAAAAAAGTCTGCGTCATCACGGGGATATCATTTCCGGCGGGTTGAGCAAGCAGCAGGACTATACTATCAATCGCAGATTCTTTCTACTAAAAATTGCGCAAAAACTCTATAATAGATGCAGTAAAAGAACTGAGAGGTGACTAAAAATGGATAAGCGTTTTGACTATGATGCCCTGCGCAAGGCGTGGGAGCATTATCTTTTGGGCGACCCCCAGCCCGATACGCCCGAAATGCGCACTGTGATTGCCTCGCTGGACCGCATTGCGGCGCTAAACACCGGCTATGTGCCGGAAGATGCCATCGAAAGCCCCACCGCCGCGCTGCCGCAGTATACGCTGCGTGCGCTGGCAATGGCCTACCGTGTGCCGGGTACGGCGCACTACCAAAAGGCCGAGACGCGCGACTATGTGTTGAGCGAACTCGAGCGCATCTATGAGACCGACTATAACTGCGGCCATGAGATGGACAACTTCTGGACGCTGGAAATCGGCGTGCCGCTGCGCCTTTTGGATATTCTGGTGTTGCTGTACGACGAAATCCCCGACCGTGAGGCGCGCATCCAAAAGTACACCGACGTTATTCTGCACTTCAAGGATTCCTACAAGGTTTCCTCCCGCGGCATGACCGAGACGGGCGCAAACCTGATTTGGAAGTGCAGTATCCTGATGCTGACGGGCATCCTGCGGCAGGAGGGCGAGTGGATCGACTTTGCGCGAGAGAATATCATTTCCGTACTGCAATATAAGGAAACGCTGGCCAAGCCCGGCATGGGCAAAATCTGGGACGACGGCTTCCACCGTGACGGCTCGTTTGTGCAGCACTTTTTCTTTGGCTATACAGGCGGCTACGGCAAACACCTGATCAACATTCTGTCGGGGATGCTATACGCCTACCACGACACGGGCGCACTGGACATTCCGCAGGAAAACCTCGACTTTTTGTACCACATGGTGTTCGATGCCTACGAGCCGCTTATCGTCAACGGCCACTTTATGGATTTGGCGCGCGGGCGCGAGCCATCGCGATATTTCTATCAGGATTCCGTTTGCGGCCGCCATGTCATGCGGGCGTTATGCTATCTGGCTGCCACGATGCCGTCCGCCGAGAAAATCCGTACCCATCGTATGCTCAAACAGTGGCTTTTGTATGGCAACAACCTGCAAAGCTTCCTTGTGGACGAGGACGGTCACGCCGAATACTATGTTCAGCCGTCGATTCTGCCGCTGCTGGCGGAGATCATGCGCCCCGAGGTCCAGCCTCGCGGCGACCTGCTGCTGCACAAAAACTACGGCGTGATGGCAAAAAGCGTACATCACGCCCACAAGTACGCGGCGGGTATCTCGATGTACAGCCCGAACATTGCCAAGTACGAGCGCCTAAACACAGAGAGCGAAAAGTTCTGGCATATGTCGGACGGCGTGACCTATATCTACACCGCCGATTCCGACCAGTATGACCACGATTATTACGCCACGGTGGATATGCAGCGGCTGCCCGGCACGACGGTGGACCGCAGTACGACCCGCGCCGCGGATGGCTACTTCAGCTGGTATATGCCCGACACGAAGAACCCCTACGCCTTTGCGGGCGGCAGCGAGCTGAACGGCCGCTACGGCGCGGTGGGCTTCCGCTACTGCGGACAGGGCAAGGGCAAGACCCACGATTTGGAAGTGAAAAAGTCGTGGTTCCTGTTTGATGATGAAATCGTCTGCCTTGGCAGCGGCATCACGTCACCGAGCGGGGATGCGATTGAAACTATCATTGACAACAAGCGTTTGCTGTCCGGTGGTACGAATGAGATTCGCGTCAACGGCATACCCGTCAGCCATAGCGCTTGCTATTGGGGCGTGAAAACACTGCATTTACAGGGAAACTGCGGCACGGGGTCCGACATGGGCTACTACTTCCCGCAGCCCGCCACCGTGAATGTGCTGCGCGAACACCGCCAAGGCACCTGGAACAGCCTTACACTCGACCCGCGCTATGTGAAAGAAAACAACTTTGCCACGTTTTGGCTGGCGCACGGCACAAACCCCACCGACGCGGACTATGCCTATGTCATTCTGCCCGCCGCCGACGGTGACGCCACGCAGCGCTATGCCGCCGACCCTGCGGTGGAAATCCTTGAGAACACCCCCGCCGCCCACGCCGTGCATCACAAGGGGCTGGGCATCACGGCGGTCAACTTCTTTGCCGAGGATACCTACACCGCCGCGGGCATCCGCTGTTCCGGCCAAGCGTCGGTCATGGTGCGCGTGCAGAGCGACGTGATGGACATTGCCGTGACCGACCCGACGAACGGCGACGCCGTGCTGACGGTCAGTTTCTCTGCCGCCGCACAGAAGTTGCTGGAACGCGACGACGGCATTGAACTGCTGGTGGGCGAGCCGCTGACCGCAAAATTTGACACGACCGGCTTTAACGGCCAAAGCCTGCACCTGCGCGTGCGCTTTACACCGATGGAACCGCTGACAAACCCGAAAAAGGAGGACCACATGCAGGACGATTACTATAAGGTGACACCCGATTTCCCGAACCACTACCGCATTTTCAGCGCCGAGGGCGTGCATTCCGATTTGTTTGTCGGGGAAACTTCCGCACTGCTGTGGGATACCGGTTACGGTTTCGGAAAGTTGCGCACACTGGTGGATCGTCTGGCGGGCGGCAAGCCCATCACGGTCGTGAACAGCCACGGCCACCTGGACCATGTGAACGGCAACCCGCAGTTTGCCGACTGCCCGATTTATGTCAGCAAAGCCGACTTGCAGCTCTACCATGACCACAGCATGCCCGAGTTCCGTGCGCAGGCCGTGGCCGACGCGAAAGTGACCGTGGTGGACTACACCACCCAGCGCACCGAGAACATCCTGCCCGTCGATTTTGACGAAGACGCCTACAAGGCCGCCACGATGCCCGAGCCGCAGATTTTGCAGGACGGGCAGGTGTTTGACCTCGGCGGCATCATCCTGCGCGTGATTGCCATGCCCGGCCACACGCCCGGCTGCATGGGCCTTGTGTGGGAGGCCGAACGTGTGCTGTTCAGTGGCGACAACCTGAGCACCACGGTATGGCTGCACATGCCGGAATCCAGCACCCTGCCGGAGTACATTGCCCTTTTGAAGAAAGTGCGCGACCTGCCCATTGATTACTACCACACCGCCCACCGCCCCGAGCGCTTTGACCGCAAGCAGCTGGAAGCGCTGATTGAGACGGCGGAGACGCTCGACTATGACAAGGCCTACCCCGTGCCGAAGCTGCCGCATATGCTGCCCGGGCAGGAGGTGCGCGTCTGGTCGCGCCCCGGCTATACGCCGATGGATCGTGAAAAGCCCGGCTTTGCCAGCATCTTTATTGCCAAGGAAAAGCTGTAAGGAGGGGACACTATGCGCCTGTTTACCGAAAAGATTGGCCCGAACGAGGCCTCTATCACCTGTTATTTGCAGGAAAACAGCTTTGAAATGCCAAACATTGAAAAACGTCCCGGCATTCTGATTTTCCCAGGCGGCGGTTACACGATGTGCTCTGCGCGGGAGGCTGACCCCATTGCACTGGCCTACATGAGCTATGGCTACCACGCCTTTGTTGTGAACTACACGGTGGGCCGCGGTGAGGTGTTTGACCAAGCCCTTGCCGACGCCAAGGCCGCGATGGCCTACTTGCAGGAAAAAGCCGACGAATTTTGCCTGGAGGCAGACAAGATTGCCGCCGTCGGCTTCTCGGCAGGCGGGCACTTGGCGGCGTGTCTTGCCACGATGACCGACAGCAAGCCGAGCGCGCTGGTGCTGGGCTACCCCTGCATCCTTAAAAACATGGGCCCGCCGCTGGGCAAGACGCTGCCCGGTGCGGACAAGTACGTCACGCCGCAGACACCGCCCACCTTTTTGGTGGCAGCACAGGGGGATGTGGTCGTCCCCATCGAGAACACGCTCCGTTTTGCCGAGGTGCTGAACCAGAACTCCGTGCCGTTTGAGGTGCATATCTCCCTTGTGGGCGAGCACGGCTTCTCCCTCGCGCAGTCCCATACCTGCTCGGGCAAGCCGGAGCAGGTGGACGCGGGCATTGCCGAATGGCTGCCGTCCAGCGTGCGTTTTTTGCGCCAGCTTTGGGGCAATTTTGATACTGGCGGGCAGGCCAAGCCGTTCTATATGGCCAAAACTCCCGCTGAGCAGCCGCTGCGCAAGCTGTTTGCCAACCCGGAGGCCGCCGCGCTGATTGAGGCCGCACTGCCTGTGCTGGCCCAGCCCGAAATGCGGGAGCGCATTCTGGGGCTTTCCCTGCGGCGGCTGGATGCCTACACCAAGGGCCGCTTTATCTCCGCCGAAGCGCTGGCCGAGCTGGAAGAAAAGCTCAATGCGCTGACGCTGTGATATTCTTCAAATTCTGATTCATAGATTTTTCTCACGCAAAAGGCGCTGTGCAATCTCGCACAGCGCCTTTTGGGGAAAAGCTTATTTTATTTTGCAACGTATCCCCACGCCTCAAGCTGCGTCAGGGCAGGGTAGGGGCTTTCGTCCTCGTGCTTGATCAGTTCTTTCAATGTCAGCTTCTTGATGCCCTTTTTCTCTACCGTAAAGCACTGGGGTGCAAGGCTGTTGGTAAGGCTTACTACCTCACGGCTTCCGTCGGTAAATTCAATCGTTGCCTTTGTCCAATAGCTGTCGTGCGGGTAGTCGCCGCGCAGCGTCAGGCGGATTTCGTCAATGTCAACAGGTACGCCAAATTCAACTGTCAGCGCCGCGTTCGGGTCTTTGTTGATGCCCCAGCTCTGGAACGGGTAGGGGTAGTGGCTCGTATTGGCAAAAACACCGTCAATGGCGTTGCGGGCGGCAAAAAGGGCTTCGTCCCGTGTCTCCACATTGGCGCTGGCATGGGGGTACATTCCGGTGTCGCCGTGGGTGTCGAACGGATTCAACGCCAGGTTGCGGCGGGCGTAGATCTGCTCCGACTCAGCCTTGCGGGCGGTCAGCAGATGCTGCACGCTCTTGAACGCCCGTGGCGGGTAGCCCACGCGCGGCATTGTGCCGAACGGAATGGGGAACACAGCCTTGTCCCGAATATATACCAGCGTCGGCGGCAGCGTGTCCTCAAGCCGAATCTCATAAAAGCCAGGCTCGCTGCACACAAGCGTGATGACATCCCCCTTGTGGTAGTGCGGCGCATGCACCAGCCAGACGGAGCTTTCCCCCTCGGCATAGGAAATGACGGTGCCTTTCTTATTAGTAATTTGCAGTTTCAGCATAGTTTATCACCTCTACTCAAAGGGTAGCAAAAAACGCGAAATTTTGGTAGAATAATATAGATATTATTAGCAAATTTTGGAGGTGGCGCACATGGAAAGCGAACTTCTCTTTTCGCGCATACTGGCACAGTTGTTTGAAGTCCCCATCCTACCATGGGACGGCAGCGACGAACAGCTGGCCGCATTTGAA
>CAVIPZ010000133.1:0-4477 GCA_963644715.1 bacterium
ACTGAAAACGGAGCTGTGATATAGTTTTTAGAACAGAGTTCGTTTTTACGCAACAAAACCCAAAACAAAACCACCAACCCCATCACACACCGAGGCGCGGGGCGTTGACTCCCGTTTTAAGAGTCATCGCCCCGCGCCTCGTTATATTGCCGGTTATGGGTCGCTATTTGACAAAGCGGCCTACAAAGGCACGCTTGCCGTCAGACAGGCGGATGAAATAGGTGCCCGAAGAGAGGGCTGAACAGTTGACCGTCACGGTGCCGCCGGCGGCATTTACGGTCTGCGACTGCACCATACGCCCGTTAAGGTCATACACAACGAGCCGGTTGACGGATGCGGCCTCGCTGCCCAGCGTCACGTGCAGCGTCTCGCGCACGGGATTGGGGTAGAGCACTATGGCATCGGCGGCGATACGCTCCTCAATGCCTGTGCCGGTCATGTCAGCGGAGGAACGCGGCACGATGTAGTAACGGAACGCGGGATAGACGTTTCCGATTTTGCTGGTGGCGAAGTTGAAGCCCGTCAAGGCAACCTGTCCTGCGGGGATGTCGGCGCCGATGTAGTCAACATCTTGGAAGTAGGGGAACACCGCGGTGTCGCTGACGCTGTTCTGGCTGACCACATAGCGGCTTAAGGTGGCAAAAGTGCCCGTGCTGACAAACTGCACCCCGTTGAGTTTGATGAGCTCGGCTTGATGGTTGTACATGAAACTGTTGTCAGCCAACTGCGACAAGGTGATCTCAAGCGGCGCGATGTCCTGGAAGATGGCGGTCACCTCGTCGTGGGCCTTGGTGGGGATTAGCTCCAGGAAGCCGTAATAGTTAGTGAGGGTGCCGTAGATGTTCGAAATCTGGTCGCCTACAGAGAGGTCGCCGAAGATGCCGCTGTTGTCGTAGATGATGATGGCGCCGGTGGAGTCTTGGATGACTTTCTGGTTGTTGTAAGCTGCCACGGCGGTGACAACGACATTGCCGTTGAGTTTATAGACCACGTCGTCGGTCATACGCGCGCTGTTGTCGCTATAGTCGAGTTTGGAACGCAGTTCGGCAATCGAATGCACGATGTACTGGTCTTGTACGCCGTAGGTGAACGTGAGGGTGTCGGGGGTCATCACGCGGTTGTTGATGTCAGCAACGCCGCTGACAATGAGGGTGTAGGTTGTTCCCTCTGTGAGGTTGGGCTGCACGCCAAGCACAACGGTATTGCCGGCGGCGCCGCTTATGGCGGCAGATGCTACGGTGATGCCGTTGTCAAGCATGTAGTTGCTTGTGGTTTGCGCTGTTACGGAATCCACAGCCTTGCTGAAAGTGACTTCCACGGTACTCTCGTCGGCTGTTACAGAACTAACGGCAGGGGGCGTGGTGTCCATTTGCGACACGATGCGGATGTTGTCGATGAAAAAGCGGCCCTTGCTGGCGGCAGAACTCATAAACTTGACGGTAGAAGCCGTGGTGCCGCCCGTGGCCTGTATTTCATAATGTTTGTAACTGCCGTAAGAGCCGTCGTTGTCCATGTCGGTGGCGGTGTAGAGCGTGTTGTCCACATAGACGTTGAGTGTCCTGTTGTCGTTGTACCAGGCTTCGGCATCAAAGCTGATGACAAACTGGCCGGCGTTTGCGGAAAGGTCAAGCGCCGGGGTCTGGATGAAGCCCGCAGCCGATGACTTGCCGATTTTGACTTTCCCGGTGCATGGATAAACCCAGTCGGCGGTCCATCCCGCAACGTGCGTGAACGAGTCGATTCGGGTGGCGATAGAGTAGGAGTTGCTGTCTGTGACCAGCGAGAAGTCCTCTTGAAGGATGACGGTCTGCGCTGAAATGCCGGCAACTGAAGCCAGCAAGACGAATAGCGGTAAAAATGCTTTTTTCATTTTTTGTTGATTGATGTTGCTTTAATTATGTGTTGATTGTTAATTGTCGAAATTTGGCGCGCAAAAGTAGCATTATTATCGTTTTCTTGACGGAAATCAGCAAATTATTTTCGCCGTGCGGCGCAATGTCAGTTCGGCCAACAGCACGGCGGTTTCAGATTCCTCTTCCGGGGCTTCTTTTGACTTCCAGGCCACAATGAAGCGGATGGTGACGGAGGTTACCTGATAGCCTTTCTTTTCCCATTCTGCCAACAGGTCTTTCATTTTTTTTGAGAGTTTCACAATTTGTTTGTCCGTGTTCGGAATACTGAAGCCATCTCCGCAAAAGGCAAGCGGTTCGCCGCTTCTCAACGAAAGGATTTCGCGCTTGTAAGGTTTTGAATAATCGAGCCAAATGTCTTTGTGAGTAAGCTGAAGCACCATTTCATCCGGCATCTTGTATGTTTCCGTGTCCGTGACTAAAGAGTCTATGGAACTGCAATGGGCAATCATTTTGGAGAAGACATTGTCTGATAGGCCGTTGTTGCTGCTGCTGTTACCGGCGGTGTGAATGGAGAGCGTTTGCTTGGCACGGGTCATCGCCACATAATATTGGCGCAGTTCTTCGTCTGAAACAAACTGCTTCCCTGAAACGAGCATATAAACATTGTCAAATTCCCGCCCTTTGGCCTTGTGGATGGTGCTCACGACGATGTCCTCTTTTGACACTTCGCAAAAATCTTCCACATGCGATTCGAATATGAACTCGCAAAGGTCACTGTAGTATTTGGTGCGGTTGGTCTGCTCAAATGTGCGGAGACATTGCTGAAGATAGGGCAGCACCGTGCTGTTGTCATATTTTGCAAAAGTCAGCCGCTTGGCTTCGTGCCAAAGTTCATCGGTGATGGTCGGAGACTTGAGTTTGGCTATGCCGGCATCGATGGCTTTGATGAAGCATCTGGCTTCAGCCAGATTCCAGAAGCGGAAACTATCCGCAGATTGTATCAGTTTGGCCGGATGACCGCGCTTGCAGAGCAGCGCAAGGAGGATGACGGCCTCTTCGTTGGTCCGGGTCAGCACGCAGGTGGTGCCGCCGCTGTGGTGTGCCACATCTTCAGCCACGGGCTCGTACAGGCATGCTGACGTGTGCTGTGTGACTTTTACAGATCCGTTCTCCTGGCTCATCGAGACAATCGGGGTCTTCTTGATGCGTTGTCGTATGCCTTGTGCAAAAACGTTGGCAGCATCAACGATATGGCGGGCGCTGCGTAAGTTTTCGGTCATTTCTATCAGCCGTCCGCCCTCTCTTTTGCTCAAGTTGAACATATATTGGGAGTCGGATCCTCGGAACGCAAAGATGTTCTGGTCGTCATCGCCAACGGCAATCACCCGCATGTCCTCGTTGGCATCCATCAGGGCCGTTGCCAGCGAGAACTCGTCCTTGCTCATGTCTTGCGCCTCGTCGATGACCAGCACGGTCTTTCTTATGCGGTTGGGCTCTGCCTCGCCCGCATTTATCATTTCTGCCGCTTTCTTTACCACATCATCGGTCTCCTCAAGATTTCCGATTTTTCCCAAGAGGTCGAAACAGAATGAGTGGAAGGTCTTGATTTCCACAAAGTAGGCGGAATTGCCAATCAAGTCTATCAAGCGTTTCTTGAAGTTTGTGGCAGAAGTCCTTGAAAATGTGAGCATTAACAATTGTTCGTGTTTTACGTCTTCAAGCAGCAGCAGCGAGGCAAGTTTATGAACCAGTACGAGGGTCTTACCGCTGCCCGGGCCTGCGGCCACTACGATGCAACGCGAGTCTTTGTCGTTGATGATCTCTTTTTGCCTTTCCGAAAGTGTGCCGAAAAGCTTATTGTATCTCGCAGGGGTGATGTTGCGCTGTATTTCAGCCTCTCGCTCACCTTTGAAGTATTTTTTGATGAAGAGCTTGTAGTCCATCTGGAAATTAGTCATGCACGTATTGCAAGGCCTTGTCATAGTCTTCCACCATCAGGTTGGCGTATTCGCCCACGATATGGATCTGCTGGATCTTCTGCTTGTAGAATTCGTCGAGCATTCTGTAGTCGTCAACCTTGTATCGAGACTTAGTTTCCTTGATGCGCCGTATGCTCATGGCGTTGTATAGCACCAGAAAGCCGCCCTCGAGTTTGAGCGCTTCTATTTTGGCAAGATAGAGCAGCGCTTCTTCCACGTCATCAAGCCGCAGGCCGGCAAAATATAAGGATTGCGTTTGCCCGCTGGCTTTCATCTCTTTCAGAAGTTGAACCACAGAAAACTGAACGGCATCGTTTTTCTGTTGTGTGGCATCCTCTTTTGCCGCATGTTCTTTTTCCTTATGTTCAGCAATGGCATAAAGACGTTCGATGATGTACCGGCACGCATCTTTTCAAATCTTGTGTTAATGCGTTCTTCGTCAAGATTCTTAGTGATGATAATGATGTTGGCGTCAATCTCTTTCTTTTTGATGTATCCGGTTATGACTAAGAAATAGAGCAGGGTTCGGATACTTTTCTCGGTTGACTTTTCGATGCCAGTGCGTACCGCATTGTCGTTGAGTTGTTTGTAGGAGACAGGCGACTCGTCGTTTGGGATAAGCTCGAGGAGGTGTCTTTCAAGTTT
>CAVIPZ010000133.1:4487-5507 GCA_963644715.1 bacterium
CAAAGTATTCGAAGATTTGCAAAGGCTTTTTCTTGGTGTTGCTGATGTCTTGCAGAAAGGCGGTGATGTCAAGGGTGTCGGCAAGGATGCCTTCCTGCCTCATCCGTTCCACAACAGAGATGACCTCTTTTTTGCTCAGCCCTAAGATGTCGGCAAGATAGTCAACGCGCGATTCTGCCTCGCTGTCTTGCGCCTTGGCGATGTACTTCTCCGACAGCAAGGACTTGATGACACGAACCGCGTTCTCGACCTCATCTTGGGAGAAGAGCGCCGAAGATGTGATGCGTTGCCGGGCTTCGTCCATGTTGTTGACGGTGATGCCGGTAGCATAGACGTGCGGCACGTTGCTGCCCCGTTCAATATAGCCGCTTTGTTCCAAGGCTGAAAGGGCGGAGCGTACCCGTGTCTCGATGTCATTGACGGAGTCGTCCCAACCGGCGCGCCGGGCAATTTCCAAAGCCGAACAGTTGACATGCTGCCGTGATTTTGTGAAGTCTTTAATGGCTTTCCATACTTGTTGTATTTCGCTGATGCTCAATTTGGTTTGGTTGAGCAGCATAAAGTGCTTGTTTAAGTCATTGTCGTTGTATAGCACGAAGCATTTTGCGTTCAGGTGCGGGTCTCTTCCGGCGCGTCCTGCCTCTTGTATGTAGTTTTCCAAAGAGTCGGAGATGTCGTAATGCAGCACCAGCCCCACGTCGCTTTTATCTACCCCCATGCCAAAGGCGGATGTGGCCACTATGACGGGTACTTCGCCCGACATGAAGGCTTCTTGGTTTCTGATTTTCTCGTCGGCCTCCAACTTGCCGTGGTAGGGCAGTGCGCGAATGCCGTCACGGGTCAGTTTCTCGGCAAGTTCCACGGCTCGTTTGGTGCGGGATACATAGATGATAGCCGGACTGTCGGCTTCTTCTACGATGGTGCGCATCCGCGAATACTTGACGTTGTCAGATTCTACATGGATGACGGAATAGCGCAAATTGGTGCGTGTGGCAGACGAAGCGAATAACTGTAAGGTGA
>CAVIPZ010000134.1:0-5480 GCA_963644715.1 bacterium
ATTTTCTTGAGTTCTGCGCGTTTTGCGCTATATTTAGCAACTAACTTTGCTCTTTTGACTTCTTTAGCCTTTAAGGATTCTTTAGCCATAATTATTTTTGATTTTTAAAGGGTAATCCGAATTCTTTTAATAAAGCAAGGCACTCCTTGTCGTTCTGGGCTGTCGTCACAAAAGTGATGTCCATACCGTTGATCTTGGCCACCTTGTCGATGTCGATTTCCGGGAAAATGATCTGTTCGGGGATGCCGAGCGTATAGTTTCCTCTTCCGTCGAAGCCGCTGTCGCTGATTCCTCTGAAGTCGCGGATACGGGGGATAGAAACAGACACGAGTCTGTCGAGGAATTCATACATACGGTCGCCGTGAAGGGTCACGCGAACGCCGATAGGCATGCCTTTTCTCAGTTTGAAGTTAGAAATATCCTTCTTTGACTTCGTTGCAACGGCTTTTTGTCCGGCAATCATAGTCATTTCCTGAACGCCGGCGTCAATGAGCTTCTTGTCAGCGATGCCGAACTTTCCTAAACCTTGGTTCAGGCAAATTTTGGTAATGCGGGGAACACGCATCACGGATTTGAATCCGAATTGTTCCTTGAGGGCGGGAAGAACCTCTTTCTGGTATTTTTCTTTATATCTCGGTGTGTACATTATTTGATCTCCTCTCCTGACTTTTTAGAATATCTGACTAATTTACCTTTGTCGTTCAATCTTCTACCAACGCGGGTAGCGTTTCCTTTAGCGTCAACAACCATAAGGTTGGAAATGTGGACAGGGGCTTCTTTCTTGATAATGCCACCGTTGGGCGTTTTGGCATTCGGCTTCGTGCTCTTAGACACCATGTTGCAGCCTTCGACCAAAGCCTTGCAATCACCGGGCATAACCTCAAGGACTTTCCCTTGAGTACCTTTGTACTCGCCGGTGATGACTTTTACGATGTCGCCTTTCTTGATTTTAAGTTTCATTGTCTTTTTCTGATTTTTAATGTTTGCCAATTGGTCTTTGTCAATTGTGTATCTTAAATAATTCTATTGTTACAATACTTCGGGAGCCAAAGACACGATTTTCATGAACTGTTTTTCGCGGAGTTCACGGGCGACAGGTCCGAAAATACGGGTGCCGCGCAGTTCGTCGGTAGCGGTAAGCAGCACAACGGCATTGTCATCGAATTTGATATAGGAGCCGTCATTCCTGCGGATGTGTCTCTTGGTGCGTACCACTACGGCCTTTGACACGGTACCGGCTTTCACCTGACCTGAAGGTATAGCGCTCTTGATGGCAACCACAATCTTGTCGCCTACGCTTGCATAGCGTTTCTTCGTGCCGCCCAGCACGCGAATGCAGAGGACTTCCTTTGCGCCGCTGTTGTCAGCAACAGCCATTCTTGATTCTTGTTGTATCATAATTATTTAGCTCTTTCAATGATTTCTACTAAACGCCAGCATTTGTTCTTGCTCAAAGGCCGCGTTTCCATAATTCTCACTCTGTCACCGATATGGCAATCGTTGTTCTCGTCGTGTGCCATGAATTTGGTGGAACGTTTGAGGAACTTTCCGTAAATAGGGTGTTTCATCTTGCGTTCAACCTTGATGACAATGGACTTGTCCATTTTGTCGCTGACCACGACACCTTCTCTCACTTTTCTATTGTTTCTTTCCATAATATCCGGTGATTATTTATTTTCGTTCAATTCGCGTTTCCGCAGTTCCGTGTGCAGCCTTGCGATGGTGCGGCGCTGTTCCTTGATCTTCTGAGGATTCTCAAGCGGAGAAATCGCATGGTTGAGTCTCATCTTGACAAGCTGATCCTTTTCAGTGTCCAGCTTCTCTCTTATTTCCGGAGTGGTAAGTTCGTTTATGACTTTCTGTTTCATACTGCCTCGTGTTAAATTTCTTCTGAATAATCTCTTCTTACAATGAACTTCGTATGGACGGGCAGCTTCTGGGCTCCCAGTCTCATGGCTTCCTTGGCCACTTCCAACGGAATGCCGTCGGCTTCAAAAAGTATGCGCCCCGGGCTTACGCGAGCAGCGAAATATTCGGGAGTACCCTTACCTTTACCCATACGGACTTCAGCAGGTTTTTTGGTGACCGGACGGTCGGGGAAGATGCGGATCCACAACTGTCCTTCACGTTTCATTTCACGAGTGATGGCCTGACGGGCTGCTTCAATCTGACGGGCACTGATCCAAAATTCATCCAGTGTTTTCAGTGCGAAGGAACCGAATGAAATTTCAGCGCCACGCTTGGTGATCGATTTCATTCTGCCTTTCTGCGGCCTTCTGTATTTGGTCTTTTTCGGTTGTAACATTGCTTTTAATGTTTTTTGTTGTTATTTATTGCCGGCATCTTGGCGTCGGCATTAGTTATTGTTTGTTCTGTTGTTGTTTCTCGGACCGTTGCCGCCTTTGCGGGGACCGCGGTACATACGCTTTGCCGGACCGCCTTTCTGTTCCTTGTTGTCAAGGTTCTGGGCGAACAGGTCGCGCTTGCCATAGACGATGCCGCGGCAAATCCAAACCTTGATGCCGATGCACCCGTAGGTCGTATGAGCCTCTACCGGAGCGTAGTCTATGTCAGCTCTCAGCGTGTGCAACGGGATGCGTCCCTCTTTGAAATGCTCAGAACGTGCCATTTCGGCGCCGCCTAAACGGCCGGCTGCCGTAATCTTGATGCCGTCAGCCTGGGCACGCATTGTGGAGGAAATGGCAGTCTTGATGGCTTTCTTGTATGCAACACGGCCTTCAATCTGTCTGGCGATGTTCTGGGCCACAAGCTGGGCGTCCAGATCCGGACGTTTCACCTCTACGATGTTAATCTGTATTTCCTTGCCTGTAATCACCTTCAACTCTTCCTTTACTTTGTCCACTTCTGTGCCGCCCTTGCCGATGATAAGGCCCGGACGTGCGGTGCTGATGGTGACCGTGACCAGCTTCAATGTTCTTTCAATATAAATTTTCGAGATGCCGGCTTTGGAAAACTTTGCATTCAGATACTTTCTGATTTTGTCATCTTCGACAATCTTACTGGCGAATGATTTGCCGCCATACCAATTAGAATCCCAGCCTCTGACAATGCCGAGGCGTAAGCCTACCGGATTTACTTTTTGACCCATACTTGATTAATTATTGTATTTATTCTTCTGTTGTTATTTTTTCAGCATTTGCTTTTTCCATATTCCTGTCGGCAATAATCAGGGTCACGTGGTTGGAACGTTTCCTGATACGATTGGCGCGCCCTTGAGGTGCCGTGCGGATGCGCTTCAACATCCTTCCGCCATCTACCATGACGGTCCTGACATACAGGTCAGCATTCTCCAGCCGTGCGCCGTCATTCTTCACCTGCCAATTGGCCACAGCCGACTTCAAGAGTTTCAACAGCTTCTCAGCTGCTTCTCTGCGACTGTATTTCAACACGCTCATAGCATAATCTACATTCTTGCCGCGAATTACGTTTGCCATAATTCTCATTTTGCGCGGTGAGGTCGGATTATCCACTAATCGGGCCATATAGATTGTCTTGTTGGCTTCTTTACGCGCTTCGGCTGCTAATTTCTTGTTTGCACTCATTTCGTTTCTTACCTTATTTTATTCTTATTTATCTATATACAAATTCAATAACCATTCTTTTTTCACCCCAAAATACCTATACTAATCGGGCGGCAAAAATAGAAAATTTTTTTATACAATCCGTTGTTTATAAATATTTTTCCTCAAAGATTTTTCTACGATTGTCTGATATGTACATCCATCTGATTGTAAGGTATTTCGATGCCCTCGCGACGGAACTCCGAATAGATGTTCTCGTTGAGTTCATACAGCACGGTCCAGTAGTCCTCGGGCTTCATCCAGGCATACAGAATCAGTTCCACCGCATGCGCGCCCAAACTGTCAACAACCACTTTAGGCTTGTTGGGCTCGCGCAACACCAGCTTGCATCCGTCGGCCACACGCAACATCACGCCGCGCGCTTTCTCCACAGATTCGCCATACGCTATGCCTACCTTGATAGAAACTCTGCTCATCGGCCAGTTGGTGTGGTTGGTCACCGATTTGGTTGCCAATTCCGTATTGGGGATGATGATGCTCTTGTTGTCGTAGGTGCGGAGCGTGGTGCTGAATATCTTGATGCTCTCTACATAGCCGGCGTATGTGCCCTGCTCGATGTAGTCGCCCACCTTGAAAGGACGTAGCAGCAAAATGATGACGCCGCCGGCGAAGTTCTGCAGCGTGCCCTGCAATGCCATGCCTACCGCCAAGCCCGCAGCGCCCAGGATAGCTACAAATGTGGTCATCTTGATGCCCACAATGCCCATGACGGTCAACACTAACACCACTTTGAGCGAAACGTCAATCAACGAATTGAGGAACTGCTGCAACGACGGGTCAACTTTGTGGCGCTGATAAGCCTTGTTCAGCAGTTTGCCCAACAGCTTTATCAACTTCAGTCCGATATACAATACCAGCAACGCTATGATCACTTGCGGTATGTTCTTGAAGATTACATCGGTCAAGAATGTCTTGGCGGCTTCTACGAATTTTTCCATATTCTATGCTTTTTAATGATTGTTTACGAAAAAAACGGAAGCGCCGCAGATCCAGCGTCTGCGGCGCTTCCGGTGTCTGTATGCACGATGGCTATCGGAGATTGAATGTGAAAGTTTCGCCTGGATTCTTCTCTTCGGGATCTTGTCCGTAACGAAGCACTATCATCTTCCGCGTTCCCTTGAGGGTGATGCGTTCATCTTCGACCCACAATGCCGTTCCCTCTCGCAGCCCTGCCACCGTCATCCGCTTGTTGACAGCCAGATACTCCGAAATACGCACCTGACGCGTCTCGCCGCCATGACGGATGGCATCGTTGATGTCTTGCGGATAGGGGTCTATATAGTGCGGGTTGATTTGGAATGGCACCAGATCGAAACATTTGAAACTTTCGGGCATCACTATCGGCATATCGTTGGTGGTGCAGAGCGTCGGACAAGCCACATTGGAACCGGCGCTCCAGCCAATGTAAGGCGTCCCCTCCATCACTTTGCGGCGTACAGGCTCAATGAGTCTGTTGCGGTGCAACTCGGCAACCAAATGAAACGTGTTGCCGCCGCCTACCACGATAAGGTCGGCATTTTCGATAACCTCAGCAGGATTTTCTGCCGTATGCACGGAGATGATCTTTTTGCCGAATTGCGCAAACACTTTCTGCACACGCTCCGTATAGGCATCGTAGCTTTCGGGATAGACCTTTCCGCCTACATCCACACCTGCATACGGAACAAAAGCGATGTTCTGCGCCGTTCCCTGCATAAATTCTGCCAGAAGAGACTGGCACCACCCAAGATAGGGCTCTTTATAATTTGTCGAATTGCTGATCAGTAAAAGTTTCATACGCTATGCTTTTAATTTGTTCTTCTTTTCTCGTTTGCTTTCATCATTCTCTGCAACAAACAGGCCATCGTCATCGATCCTGCCCCACATCTCATGCAATAT
>CAVIPZ010000135.1:0-5451 GCA_963644715.1 bacterium
CCGAAAAAGATGTGATAGTTTCTCTTCTCTCTCAGATTGGATGGAAAAGTCATATTCAAAGTATCGTCACCGAGAATGACTTGATAAATTGGTATGAGAAAGCACTTCGAGGTAGTTATTCTAACCAACTCGGAGAGCAATTGTTGTATTGTCTTGCGAATGAAATAGCGGAAGAATTTCCGTCTGTTGACACAACTCCTGAAGTAATCAAAAATAGACATTACGAGACAATATCTGACCCTTTTTGGAAATAGTGATTCTACAATTGTAGCAAGTTTGAAAAATTATTTATAAATGGTCTGAATGATATCTGAGATTGTAAAAAAAATAGATATAAAAACGGGGGAACAGGAAAGCCCGCCGTGCCGGCAGACGGCATAGCGAATCAGCCAAAATAAAAAAAACAGTATCTTTGCCGCCTGCACAATGAACACGCATTTTACACCATGGCATCACCTGATTATATTCTGCAGCAGATAGACAAAAAGAAAATCATCATCCTCGGTTTTGGCAAAGAAGGCATCTCCTCCTATCGTTTCATACGGAAACATTTCCCGGACATGCCGCTGGTTATCGCCGACGGCAACGCCAACCTTAACACTGACGAGATACAGGACCCTAATGTCCGCTTCATCAAAGGCAAGGGCTACGACCGAAACCTCAACGAGTACGACCTCATCTTCAAGACCCCGGGAGTCAACTTCAACAAATTAGGATATCTTGTCGATACGGCGCGCATAACCTCACAAACCAACCTTTTTCTGGAAGCCTTTCACCGGCAAATCATCGGTGTCACGGGCACTAAAGGCAAAAGCACGACAGCCTCTCTCATTTACCATCTGCTCAAAAGCGCAGGACGCGACATCCTGCTGGCCGGCAACATCGGCGTGCCGTTCTTCGACATCATCGACAACATCAACCCTGCCACGGCAGTAGTGGCAGAACTGTCGGCACACCAACTCGAATTTGTCCACTGCTCGCCTGACACTGCCGTGCTGCTCAACCTGTTTCAGGAACATCTCGACCATTTTATCTCATTCAACGACTATCAGCTGGCCAAAATGAACATCACCAAATTCCAGTCGTACGAGAACTTTCTGGTCTATAACGGCGATGACGAACACATCCCCGAACTGATGAAACGTTTTGAGTACAACCGCACGCGCTGCATATTCGGGACGCGGAAATACAACGGGCTGACCGCCTGCTGTACAAACGGCATCATCCGTTTTTCGGACAGCGGCGCTCTGCTTGACGAATATGACCTGCGTGAGTACCACAACCTTCCGGGCACGCACAACTGCTACAACATCATGGCTGCCGTTGCAATCTGCCGGCACGAGGGTTTGAACCATGACGAAATTATGGCTGGGCTGCAAACATTCCGCGGACTTCCCAACCGCATAGAGTTCGTGGGCACATTCAACGGCATACGTTTTTACAACGACAGCATTTCCACCATTCCGGAAGCCACCATAGCCGCCGTTGAGACCTTGCGCAAGGTTGACACCCTCATCTTAGGCGGCTTCGACCGCGGCATCGACTACCAGAAACTCATACTTTTCCTGCATCAGAACCCAATAGCCCACATTGTTTTCACCGGTCCGGCGGGGCGGCGCATATTCAAAGAATGGGAAGCGCAGTTCCCTGTTCCGGGGGACTACATCATAGAAGACGATTTCCGGAAAATCATCGACTATGCTTTCGAGAAGACGGCGCAGAACAAAATCGTCCTCCTGTCGCCAGCCGCAGCCTCATACAACCAATTCAAGAACTTTGAGGAGCGCGGACGCATCTTCAAGCAATACATCCAAGAAAAATCATCACAACATGCGTAAAACCAATCTTTTACTCCTCCTTGTTTTTTCCGTTTCAGCACTCCTCCTCGATGCCTGTGCTGGCAAAACCGCACACGACAACGACAACAGGGACGGCAACGTCGCTACGGAGACAAAAACTGCAACTGCCGCAAAACCCGCACAGCAGATTCCTGACCCCGACAATGCCGATGCTGGCCAAGCACTTCTAAAAGAGGATCTTTCGGGCAACGTCATCCTCCTCTCTTCAGACGATTTCACCAAATATGTCACAGAAATCAACGACCCTAAAGGTTTCAGATACAAGGGACATACGCCTTGCGTGGTGGATTTCTATGCCGGCTGGTGCGGTCCTTGTATGAAACTCAAGCCCATTTTGGAGAGCCTTGCCAAAGAATACAAAGGCAAAATCATTGTCTATTCCGTCAATGTGGACAAAGCCTCGGACGTTTGTCAGGCTTTTGGCATCCAAAACATCCCTACCCTGCTGTTTTTCAACCGGACGAGCCAACCCAAAAAGATGGTCGGTTATGCATCGCAGCCCGAACTGAAAAGAACTTTTGACGATTTCCTCAGCGAATAGCCGTTGAAAAAGCACCTGATTTTAGCCGGATTCTGCATCATTCTGTCAAGTCTGCATGCACAGCATGAGTGCGACAAGGTGTACTCGACATTCAGCCAATGGGAGAAGCGTCTCGACAAGCTCAACTATGAGGATCCTGAACTGATAAGCCTGCACTATCTCTTCCTGCAAGACATCCGCAAAGAAATTGACCGGTTCAGGACCACGGAATTGCCGTTTTTGTACAAATGTCTGCATCTTGACTATTACGAAGCCAAAGCCACGTTCCTGAAAATTGCGGACAAAGCGGACAAAGCGGAGCAACGGCTGTCGGTGCTGAAAGCGCATGTGGACGGCATCTTCTATGAACGTGCGGTGGAGGGGATTTTGTTCCACGACACGTCATCGGCACTGTACAACATAGACCGTGCGCTACAGTACAACCCGAGCAACCCCGAGGCACTCCTGCTGAAAGCCCGACTGAATCTTGCTATGGGCTACTACGACGAGAGCGTTGCACTTATCCACGACATCTACATCCTGCCGTCATTGACAGAGCAACAAGAGCGTGACGTGTCTGACTTCACCATAGAACTTTACGACAAACTCTACCGCATCGGGGACTCGCTGGCCCGGTGCAACCGGTCGGCAGACGCTTTGGAAGTATTTCTCGCCTTAGAGCAATTCTGCTCCAACATGCCGACAGGCTACTGCAACGACGATTATTACCGTGGCATACTCCGCTCGCGCGAGGGCGTGTATGAGTCCTACCTGTCCATTGCACGCGAAGCCGAACGCAGACACAACATGGAAATGGCGCGGAAGTTCTACCGCTATGCCGAAGAATACAAAAACAGCCGTTAAAAACCCACAAACGACATAAACAAGGGGGGCAATAGCAAGAAGAACCCCGCAATAATCAAAGCCACAATAAAAGGCCATATAAACTTGAACCAAGTAGAGTATGGGATTCTGGCTACGCCCAGCACCCCGACAAGCACGCCCGACGTTGGGGTTATCATATTCGTAAATCCGTCGCCGAACTGGAACGCCAAAACGGTAAGTTGCCGTGATACGCCCATAAGGTCCGACCATTCGGCCATCATCGGAATCGTAAGTGCAGCTTTAGCGGAGCCTGAAGGGATGATAAGGTTCAGCAGATTCTGCATCGCATACATCACACCTGTAGCGCCGATTCTGCCCGAATCGCCAAAACACTGAGAAACCGCATATAGAATAGGGTCGATAATCTTCCCGTCTTCCAATATCACAATGATACCGCCAGCCAAGCCGACAATCAGCGCCGCCACCAAAATATCCTTGCAGCCATCCAGGAAGAGCCTGACTACCTTGTCGAGCGGGAAGCCATATGCCAGTCCGGCTGCCAGCCCCATCGCAAAGAAAAGACCGGCAATTTCCATCACATACCAGCCATAACCCAGCACGCCAGTCACCAGAACAAGAACCGTAAACAGGAGCAGTACCAGAATGAAATGGTGTACCGACTTGCGTACAGCGAAAAAGCCCAGCACCATAAAGCACGCAGCCAGAACGGGGAACAGCACGATAGGATGAGATGCGGACCCCACTTTCAAAGACGTTTCAGGCAATGCGAATGCACAATAAAGCAACACCGCAGAAACAATGCCATAGACCACATACGCCGAGGGCTTTGATTTTTCAACGGACTGGTCAACGCTGACCCGCTCGCTGCGGTCGCGCCAATACTGGTCCAACTCGTACATCACCGACTTTTCGGGGTTTCTCTTCACCCGTCGGGCATACAACAGCGTAAAGACAATAGCGGCGAGCGTAAGAACCACCCAGCAGAAAAAGCGGTATCCGATTCCGGAAAAAGCGGGCAATCCTGACAGTCCTTGGGCTATGCCTATAGTGAACGGATTGAGCATGGCGCCTGCAAAGCCCACGTGCGCAGCCACATAACACATCAGCACCCCTACAATGGAATCGTACCCCATAGATATTGCCAGCGGAATGAAGATCACGATAAAGGCGATTGTTTCTTCGCTCATACCGAACACCGAACCGAAAATACTGAACAGCAGCATAATAGCCACAATCAGTAAATTGTTCACCCCTACTTTCCGGAAGAACGGGAGTTGCTGTATTTTTTCTGTTTTATCGAGGAAGAAATAGATGCCTTTATTGATAGCCTTGGTCTCGTTCATCACCCAAAACGCGCCGCCAATCATCAAGATGAACACAATAATGTCAGAAGTCCGGTTAAAGCCCTTAAAGAGTGCGGTGAATATCTGCCACGTTTGCGGGTTATTATCGGCGTGATGATAAGAATCAGCCACAACAACACTCTTCTCGTGACCGTCAACCATAACGGTCTGCCGGTCAAATTCGCCGCCTGGCACAATCCAAGTGAGCACTGCACACACAACAATCAGGACAAAAACGATAGTAAAGGTGTGTGGAATCTTGAAATTCTTACGCATAAATGAAACATTTGAAAAATACGTGCAAAAGTACAAAATTATCTGTGGCAGATGCTCCGACAAAACATCGGTATGGTTAAGCCTTGCGGGGCAGTGTCATCCAGAGAGGAGTCCTTCGTTGGCAAAACTGTAATATGTGTCTTTGTGAAGAATGACATGATCTACAAGTGCAATTTTGAACAATCTGGAAGCATCTTGAATCTGATGGGTAAGCCGGATGTCGGCCTGACTTGGACGCATTGCACCTGAGGGATGGTTATGGCAGACAATTATGCTGGTTGCCCTTTGGTCGAGAGCATATTGGACAAGTGTGCGTATATCCACCAGCGTGTCCGTAAGGCTACCCTTCCCGATTTGCCTTACATCGAGGATGCGACCGGCTTGATTGAGGTAAACGGCCCAGAATTCCTCATGCGGGAGATTGGCGATTTTGTCCTGCATCAGTTCCACCACATCGTGGATGCTGTTAATGCGTTTTGCTTCCATCACCTTTTCAGCACGGATGCGGTTTCCGATCTCGAATGCTGCATGCAGGGTCACGGCTTTGGCGACCCCAATGCCTTTCGTTTCAAGCAGTGTTTTCAAAGAACAGGAAGCCAGCGCATAC
>CAVIPZ010000136.1:0-5378 GCA_963644715.1 bacterium
GAATACGGTGTCGAAATTGATGACAGGTGTGGCGAAGGTAGAGTCGGTATAGCCTAAAAACTCCCAAGACTCATAACCTGTGTTGGCATACCATCCTATCACGCCTTGCGGAACCGATGCGGGCAGGTGAGCGGTCAGGATGCCGACTGTATGATATGGCACATTAACGGTATCCTGCACCAGCGGCCTTGGTGATTTTCCGAGAGAGATAATCGTCATGCTCAAGGTGTCGTTGTACTGAAGCCTGTCTTGTGCATCTTTAGAGAACCATACCTTTATATTATATATACTATCGTATTCAATAAGGTTGTTCGTGAAATCGAAATCAGTATTGAAAGTGTAAGTTCTGGTGACATGGCTGAACAAAGTGTCGGTCAGCGTTTCAGTCACGGTCGGCAATCCGTTGACAGAATAGTTGAGGCGTGTTCCGGGCAGCACATCATTCATGCCGTTGTTGGTGAGTGAAACCAGAATATGCTCATGTCCGAGATCGCAACGCGTGGTCGGGTTCTGCATGTCGAGGAGGGCAAGGTCGTGTACGTATGGGGTATCCACCAAAGCGCCGATCATAAACCGTCCCGTAGTCTGCGGAGTATAAGTGCCGTTGCTTTCCAGATAGAAGAATGTAGAATCACGCAGCGGCGTTTCAACTTGTGCGCAAAGATAGTCACCCTTGGAGAGCATTTCGATGCCGACATAGAACTCGCCGGTAAGGTTAGTCAAAGCGTAATTCCGGATAGGAATGATATTCCACGTTCCGGGCGTGAGGCTGTCAAATTCAATCGTTTCAGATGTAGTGATAATCTCGCCGGCAGCATTGGAGACAAAAGCGCGGAATCCGTTTTCGGGATTGTCAATATAGTTTCTGTCGTAATAATACTTCACTGCCGTAACAGCAAGTTCTTCAGAAATCTGGTAGCGTACACAAGGACGGATGACATTGGTATAGTCGCCAATCATCAATCCTGCCGCAGCGGTGTCGGCATAGTTGGCGATGTTAGGTGTGGTTTCCATCCGCCAATGGATGGTGTTGTTGGTATTGTCCTGGTCATCGCGGGAGCGAACCTCAACGTCTTTCACCTCCGTAGCGGCATACTGGTGATCCTCAAAGTAGATGATAGTTTCAGCCCCGGAAGAAAGGCTCGGTATAGTCACTGTGTCGCGGTACTGCTCGGTAGCGCCTGACACGGTCAGATAGACATTGACATTGGTTTGGGGCTGGCGTCCCTCGTTGCGCACCAATGCGCCGACAACCTTCTTCATTCCAAACTGTGCCGGCGTTTCGCCTTGCGCGTAAATCTGGTTGACGGCTATATCATCGCTCAACAGATTACGGAGTCTGACGCGATCGATGTTGATATTGTTGCCTTGTTGTGAGAAAGCGTCGAAAGCTATGTAAACGCATCCTGAAGAGATGTAGTTGGAAAGGTCGTAGGTATATAATGCCCATTCCGGCACGGTTGCCGAGGCTTTGTAACGTTTCACCAGCGTAGCGGTCTGGCCCTGCGGAGCAATGGCCGTAAAGGTAGTGCCGCCGTCCGTTGAAATCATCACCGTTACACCCTCCTGGTTCTTGTTGCTGGTTTTGTCGTGTGCAAACCACATTTCCAAGATCGGGTTTACAGCGTTGCTCAAATCCACAACCGGCATAATGGCCCTCGACTTGGTTCCGTTTGCGAAAGTCTTGGAATTGAAGAAGAGGCGGCCAGTACCATAGACCGGAGCAATGTCGGGGTTAGTGCCCGTGCCCTCCTGGAATGTCCAGTTGCCGGCACCGGTAGTTGAAACCTGCTGGATGGTCCACGTCTGCTGTGTGCCGTTGCTGAAGTCCTCCTCATAATAGGGTTTTGCCACCTCCATAATGAAACTGGTGCGCAGCGTATCGTTTGCCTTGTTGTTGTCACCATTTGTGGTGATGATGAACGTGAAGTCTATAGTCTGATTGGTAGGGATAGCCACATTAGAGGCCACAATCTGCGACGCGCTTCCAAGCAACTGTATGTTGCCGCTTGTGACATTCGTGGTCTGATGCAGCGAAAGAGAGTCGGAATGAACGGTCACAACGGCGTTGTTTTGGGCAAAGTTAAGTATTTCGGAGCCCTTGTTGGCTATAGAAACCGTGATGTTGTAGGTAGGTTGCGGGCAAGATCCCAACGACGGGGTGACCATGGCCACAACGGCAGCATCTACCGTGGCAATAGGGTTGGCGTAGGCTCCCATATAGGTAAGTCCAGTACGCTGCAAGCCACGGATATCCTGCAGCACATTAGCGTTCCTGCCACACTCAAGACCCGTAAATTCGGTCGGAAGCAGGCTTGCGGTTGTATTGGCTATCGGCGGAAGCAGGCTGATGCTCTGACTCAATGCCGGTATGGCTTGTTCAAGTTCTGAAATGGTGTTACGGGCAACCGTCTTGTAAGCAATCACGCCCGACCCGGAAACAAAGTCATTGTAATTGCCCGTCACCGTGGAGGTTCCGTTCAGATATAACGGAAAATCTGTTCCATCGCTGTTGTTGCACTGGTTGATGAGGATATTGTTGTTCAGTTCTGTCGTGTTGTTGTTCTGAATCATCAGGGCTGCCGTATTGTTGAACGGGGCATCCGACTTTGCGTAAAGGCTGTTGTTGATAACCTTGAGCCCGTTGCTGGAAACGATTTGCACAGCATAGGAACTGGCTGCGGTGACAGGATAGAGGATGACCTCATTATTATAAATGTAGCCCGTCGTCGTGCTGGTCGAGGAACTGTTGCCGACATAGAGGCCGTAATTCGACTTGCCCACTGTGACGTGGTTGTTGCGGACGAAGAAATTGCCGGAAGCGTTCTTCAGGCAAATTCCGTATTCGGCATCGTAGGTGCTGTCAATGGTATTGCCGTCAATGTCGGGAGCAACGGCATACTCTACATTGATGCCCGTGAAATTCTGCGGAAGGCTTGTGCTGGTTTGGGAAATATGGTTGCCCTTGAGCGTAGCATTACAATAATAGGTATGGATGCCGCGGTAACACGATGTAATCGAACTGTTCTGTATGGTTATATTGTTCCGTTTGGCATTTGCGCCGATGAAGTAGAAGCCGTAGTTGCCGCCCTCAAGCTGGCAAGAGGTGAAAGTAAGCGTGTCGGGAGCGGAGGTTGTGGGAGCGGCAGGCCGACCGACGGCAAAGCTGGTGTTGTCGGTCGTGTTGGTCTGATAAGCCGTAATCTTGCAGTTCTGGAATGCGATATTGCTGCTTCCTATACCGCGGAGCGTCACACCCCTTGACACATTCTGGTTCTTGCCCTGTATGGTCAAGTCTTTGAAGATGAAATGGTGGGCATCCACCAAAGTGACGGCACCGTAGATAGTGTTGCCGTTATCGTTATGATTGTTGACAATGATGACATTGTCGCGGCTGTCGCCCTGGAAAGTCACCGTATTGGTTGCCGACTGTCCTGGAAACGTGCCTGAAAAGTCGAAATCCTGATAGGTGCCGGGGCGAAAATGGAACGTAGCGGGACCGTTAAGACCGCAGAACTCCAAAGCAGCTTTGACGGCGGCCATGTCTGCAAAGTCAGGGTTGGCGCCGCCTACCGTATAGTTGCCGTGCAGCAGACTGTCGCAAGCGAAGCCCGTATGTTTGATGGTATCGTTGGCGGGATAGCCGTCGGCCTGCCCGTTACGGGTCGTCACGTAGGCTGTGATGTAGTTATAACCTTTTGTCGGCACAAACGAGCCCAATGCAAGGGTGTCGCTGATGTCGAAACAGATGTTGCCCGTCCAGTTATGGGTGGAGTTGTGGGTAACCTGATGGTTTTCGTTTTCTACCTTCAGCGTAACGCTCAGCGAGACCTGGTTGTCGCTGCCCGTACTTTGGGAATGGGGCACATCGCTCTTGTTAGTAAAATAGAACTTGACCGGCTGAGCCGTTCCTGTAATGAAACAATGCGGAAACTCCGAAACATTGATACTGTCGGCCCGGCAATCGTTGTTATGGATGTTCGTCTGGTCGTGCCATGAAATCAGCAATGTATCAAGCCGTTTTTGGGTTCCGTGTACATCTTGCATCACGATATGGTAACGTATAGTATCATAATAGCAGATGCTCGGCAGTTGCCACTGGGCCGCAATTGTATGTCCGCTGGCGGTCGGCGTGGTGTTGGTGAAGTCGGTATTGGGCACCGTGACCACCGGTTCATGGTTTTTCTGGTAGGTGAACACGATAGAACTGAAATCGATGGTGTCGTTGTCTTGGAGCGTTGCATGGATCACATACGGGCCCGTATTGTTCTTCATCGCCGTGTTTTTGTTTACATAGATGGGAGCGGTGAGAGTGATTCTCGGGGCTTCAAGTTCGCAGTTGGACATCAGCAAAGTAAGGTTATCGACATACCAGCCGGCACACACTTCAGAGCCAGACGACTCGGGGGAAGTTTTGTTTATACGGAACTGGAGCCTGAAATGAGTGGCGCCAGTAACGCAGACAAACGAAGTAATGTCTATGAGTTCGTGTTTCCACCAGCTGTTCGTTGGGGTTGCCGAAGCCGTATTGGGACGCCAGCCGCTGTTGCCCGTGCCGTAGGCGGCATCGTTGAACTTGCCGCCGGTATAGTTGCCGAAATGGTCGTTAGGACGGCTGCCGTATGGGTCGGCAAGCCCGTCGCCATAATAGAACGAACTCGTTTTCGAGAAATTCAGGATGCGGTACGGCTCCCAGATATAGGCACCCTCCTCATCGATGCCCGTAGCCACAGAATAGTAGATGGTGGCATTGTCGAGTTGGCTGACCTTGCAGATATGGTCGAAACTGAGATAGACATGGCGCACCGGCTGTGACATTGAAGAAGAACTCAACGGAATGACCTCTGTCGTCATCGACGAGTTGCCGCTTCGGTTATACACGCTTGAATGGAAACAGGCGGGTGAAGAGGAATAGAGGGAACTGTCTAAAGTCCAGTCGCCCGTAGTCTGGAACACACGCGTTGTCGTCACTTGTGGAGAACTTCCGTCAAAGTTCTCGTAATAAACCGTTGCCGTATCCAACGGCTGTGCCCATGCAAACAGAGGGGCACAGAACAGCGTCACTGCGAAGAGAATCTTTTTAAATGTAGTCATATCCATTACTTACTATACTTATTATCAAACAATTACGATTTTAAAGCATTCGATTTTCCAATCTAAACCGAAATTAGGGAGCAAAGATACATTTTTCATTCATTAATCAATATGTTCTGATGCCACTTTGTTAATAAAATTAGCATTACGGCAGCGGGGCAATAATTTTGCCGCAAATCTGCTTTATTGACATTTGCACTTGCGGCATTAAAAATAAAATGCTATTTTTGCAACCCAAAAATCAGAACGATGGAGCACAAGGAACTGAAAGAACAATTTAAGAT
>CAVIPZ010000137.1:0-5346 GCA_963644715.1 bacterium
GTCAAAGTGCTGTGCGCCGGCAACGATATCGTCTGGATTGTAGGCTGCCGTTCTGACGAGCGTTACAAGTTAAACCCAGAAACAACAAAATGCTATTATAAAATTTCAATAAAATGAACCGTGACGTTTCCCGCAATACTCCTCGAAAGCGAAGTTTTCTGCTCTGGTTTCTGGCCATCTGCACAATGTTAAATGCTGGAACAAGCATTTTATCCTATTTGATTTACATGTTTTTCCCACAACTCGTGGAACAATCATTGACACTTCTGCAGCAGATGCCCGCCGTTTATAGCGAACAATACGCCCAATCTGTAAGTCTATTCCTCGCCATTCCAAAATGGCAATACGCTTTGCTGATTCTTTCTGAAGCGGCGGCTTTTGCCGGTGCGCTCATCATGCTATGGAAACTGCAAAAAATCGGCTTCCATTTTTACGTCATCGGAAAGATCATCGGCTTTGTGGCTATCAACTTCCTTATTGGAGGGGCTTTTGCCATGGATTTCTCCTCCATCATTCTGATGGTTCTCATCATTCTGATGTATGCCACTCAGTTGAGGTATTTTCCGGCACAGAATGAGGAAGAGAACTTGGAAAACTCTGAAGAAAATCAAGGAGACGAACAATAATTTAACCGAAACATGAACAGAGAAGATTTTCCGATACTAAAACAGAAAGCCTACGGCAAGGATCTGGTTTATCTGGACAACGCCGCCACCACCCAAAAGCCACAATGCGTAATTGACGCATTGGCAGGCTATTACAACACCATCAACAGCAACATCCACCGGGGTGTGCATTGCCTCAGCCAACAGGCAACGGCGGAGTTCGAGACCTCCCGCAGGTGCGTGCAGCAGTTCATCAACGCCGCCCACGACTATGAGGTCATCTTCACCAGAGGAGCCACCGAGTCTATAAATCTGGTAGCATCCTCGTTCGGGAGAACTTTCATCCGCCCAGGCGACGAGATTATTGTTTCAGAAATGGAACATCATTCCAACATCGTGCCGTGGCAGTTTCTTTGCGAAGAGCGCGGCGCCGTGCTCAAGGTGATCCCATTTTCTGACGATGGTTTACTCTGCATCCAAAAACTGGAGCAGCTCATAACTCCCAAGACCCGCATTGTGGCCGTAACGCACGTTTCCAACACGCTGGGCACGGTTAATCCCGTTGCACAAATCGTTGAAATTGCCCATGCCCATAACGTTCCCGTGATGATTGACGGGGCACAGGCGGTGGCGCATCTGGAGGTGGATGTGCAGAAACTGGACTGCGACTTTTACTGTTTTTCGGGGCATAAAATGTATGCGCCAATGGGCATCGGCGTGATGTACGGCAAGGAGAAATGGCTACGCGAGATGAAGCCCTACCAAGGCGGCGGCGAAATGATAGCCAATGTCACCTTTGCCAAAACCACCTACAATGACCTGCCTTTCAAGTTTGAAGCCGGCACCCCGGCGGTAGGCGACGTCATCGGGTTGCGTGTTGCGGTAGAGTATATGCAACAAATCGGCATCAAACACATTGCCGCATACGAAGAGCAATTGCTGCAGTATGCCACAAGCCAACTTTCTGCCATCGATGGAATGCGCTTCTTTGGCACCGCCCCGGGCAAGGCAGCCGTCATCTCTTTTTTGGTGGGCAACATTCATCCCTACGATATGGGAGTGCTGCTCGACCGCCAAGGCGTGGCGGTACGCACGGGGCATCATTGCACCCAGCCGATTATGGATCATTTCAACATTCCCGGAACTGTCAGGGCTTCGTTTTCGCTCTACAACACAAAAGAAGAGGTTGACAAGCTCGTTGAGGCTGTGCTTAAAGCCAAGCAGATGCTGCTGTAGCCGCAGCCAGAAAGTCAGTCTCGCCTGAAGATGTCGCGCGTATATACCTTGTCAATCACGTCGTCAAGGCTGCTGTCGTAACGGTTGGCGATGATGGCCTGGCATTGCCGTTTGAACTCCTCAAAGTTGTTTACAATGCGGCTGCCGAAGAATGTGGTGCCGTCGGCAAGGGTGGGTTCATAAATGATGACGGTGGCGCCCTTGGCCTTTATCCTTTTCATGACACCTTGTATAGAACTTTGGCGGAAGTTGTCGGAGTTGCTTTTCATGGTAAGCCTGTAAACACCTACTACACACTGCTTCTCTTCCTTGGGATTATAGTCGCCGCGGTTGTAATAGTCATAATATCCGGCTTTTTTCAGCACTTGGTCCGCAATGAAGTCTTTGCGTGTGCGGTTGCTTTCAACCACGGCTGACATCATATTCTGCGGCACGTCCTCATAGTTGGCCAGCAACTGTTTGGTGTCTTTAGGCAGACAATAGCCGCCATAGCCGAAACTGGGGTTGTTGTAGTGGTTGCCGATGCGGGGATCAAGGCAAACGCCCTCGATAATTTGTTGCGAGTTGAGGTTCTTGAGTTCTGCATAAGTGTCGAGTTCGTTGAAATAGGACACGCGCAACGCCAGATAGGTGTTGGCAAACAGTTTAACGGCTTCAGCCTCCGTAGAACCCATAAAGAGCACCGGCACATCTTGTTTTACGGCGCCCTCTTTAAGCAGACCGGCAAAGGTACGGGCGGCGGCGTCCATACGCTCGCGTTCCTCACCCTCAAGGCTTTTGGGCACCCCAACGATAATGCGGCTCGGGTAAAGGTTGTCGTACAAGGCCTTGCTCTCACGCAGGAACTCGGGCGCGAAAAGGATGTTATGGCAACCCGTCTTACGTATCACAGATTCCGTGTAGCCCACCGGTATAGTCGATTTGATTACCATTACCGCATTCGGATTATGCTGCATAACTGCGGCAATGACTGCCTCTACGGCCGTTGTGTCGAAAAAGTTCTTGGTGCTGTTATAGTTTGTCGGAGCCGCAATGACAACGAAGTCGGCATCTTTGTAGCCCTCTTCAACATCAAGCGTAGCACGGAGGTCGAGTTTCCCGGCAGCGGCAGTCTTGCGACGCTCAAGATCTTCCTTGAAAAAAGACTCAATACACTCGTCCTGGATTGGCGACTGTCTGCGGTTGACCATATCAACACGCTCCGGCATAATGTCAACCGCTGTGACGTGGTTTTTTTGCGCCAGCAACGTGGCGATAGAAAGACCGACATATCCGATGCCTGCAACTGAAATATTCATATTGTTTTCGTTTTTTAGGATTGTTGTGAAATGTTGTTTTTTGTTTTGTATCTGAAAGCAAAGATGAATGCCACGGCTACAATGAGCGCATACAGGGCAAATATGTACCACGAAGTTTGCCAACCGTGCCAGACATCCAAGGCCAGAGCCTCTTTTGCGACCTCAGGCACAGTCTTGAAATCGGCCATAGGCACGAATTTGTTCACAACGGCTTGCGCTCCGAGCGTTCCGACGGTGGCGCCGATGCCGTTGGTCATCAACATAAAGAGCCCTTGTGCCGACGAGCGGATATCAGGAGATGTTTCCTTATCTACAAAAAGCGACCCGCTGATGTTGAAGAAATCGAACGCCACCCCATAAACGATGCAGGAAAGCACGAAGAACACAATGCCGTTGCCGGGGTTGCCGATGCCGAAGAAAGCAAACCGCAGCACCCATGCAAACATAGCGATGAGCATTACATTCTTGATGCCAAAGCGTTTCAAGAAAAAGGGTATCAACAAGATGCAGAGCGTTTCCGAAATTTGGGACAACGATATCAAGATGTTGGCATGCGCTACACCAAACGAACCCTGATATTGCGGCAAGTTGCCGAAACTCATAAGGAACGGGTTTGCAAAACCGTTGGTTATCTGCAGCGAGACGCCTAAAAGCATGGAAAACACAAAGAACACGGCCATTCTGCCGTCCTTGAAGAGAGCAAATGCCTTAAGACCGAGCGCTTCTGCTATGCTTTTGTTTTTGGCGGAAGAACGGCTGACCGGGCAATTAGGCAGCGTTAGGGCATAGAGTGCCAACACTGCTCCGATGCCGCCACTCACGACGAATTGCGCGGCCGTTGTTTGGTATCCCAAAAGGTCAACAGCCCACATAGAGAAGATGAAACCGATGGTGCCGAAAATGCGGATTGGCGGAAACTCTTTTACCGTATCCATATTACGCTGTTCTAAAGCGTTATATGCCACCGAGTTAGAAAGGGCAAGCGTGGGCATATAGAATGCCACGCCGATGGTATAGAGCGTAAAAAGCGGCGCAAACTGAACGGCATCGGCAGCATTGAGCCCATATACGCCGGCAGCAATCATGGCCGCGCCCGAAAGTGCGTGGCAAAGCCCATATAGACGCTGTGCCGGTATCCATTTGTCGGCAATGATGCCTATCAGTGCCGGCATAAAGATGGAAACGATTCCCTGTACCGCATAAAAGATTCCGATGTTTCGTGCCAATCCGTGAGAAAACAGGAAAGACCCCATACATGTAAGGTAAGCCCCCCAAACGGCAAATTGGAGGAAATTCATTACAATAAGTCTGATTTTCAATTGCATAGTATATAGTCGATAATATTAATCTCTTGTAATGCCGGTTTGAAGTTGTTGCCGACGGTTTTTCCTATTTTATTTTGAAGTCAAACATGAGCCGCCCCTCCAAAAAGCCTTGCAGCCTGTCGTTGATGTGGACGGGGCCTACGCCGGCAGGCGTGCCCGTAAAGATGATGTCGCCGGTTTTCAAAGTCACGAAACGCGAAACGTATGCGATGATCTTGTCGATGGAGAAAAGCATATCGCCGCTGTTGCCCTCCTGCACTTTTTCGCCATTCAGCAACAGATGAAACGAGATGCTACTCAAGTCTGCAAGTTCCTGTTTAGCAACGAACTTGCCCACGGCGGCAGAGCCGTCAAAAGCTTTGGCAATCTCCCAAGGCTCTCCTTTGGTGATGCAACGCTGCTGCACGTCGCGGGCGGTAAAGTCCACACCGAGCCCGATTTCATCATAATAGAGATGCGCATGCTTTTCCTGAATGTACTTGCCCAGCCGGTTTATCTTCACGAGTATCTCTGTTTCGTAATCCACCTGCGCTGAAAAGTCGGGCAGGAAAAACGGACGGTTACAGCGCGTGATGGCGTTTTCCTGCTTCATAAAGAAGACGGGCTCTTCGGGCGTTGTGTGGCGAAGTTCCGCTATGTGCTCGCTGTAATTGCGTCCTATGCAGATGAATTTCATTTTTTACAAGAAATTGATGTTCAGCACAATCTCCACATAGCCCATTTTCGCTTTTTGGTCTAACTTGGAGTAATTGTTCGGCGCCATCTGCTTGCCTTTAAAGTAGTTGGTAAGCGTATGGGCATAGTTGACCGTCAAGCCGGCGCGAAAGTCCTTGGTGATGGAATATTCGAATCCTACACCGGCAAAGACCGTCTCTTTACATA
>CAVIPZ010000138.1:0-5295 GCA_963644715.1 bacterium
CCTATGATGATACCGTCCTCTCAAAAACCATCACGTTTCTGAGGTTTCCGCTGATTGTGGCAGTGGTATTCATTCATACCTGTTTAGAAAATGTCGTCATCGGCGGAAACCTGCTGGTGCCCGAAGGGCAATTCCCCGTTTACAACATCCTGCATCATATTGTAACAGACGAACTTGCCCGAACAGCCGTGCCGCTGTTTTTCTTCCTTTCCGGTTTTCTGTTTTTCTACCGCTCCGATTTCTCTTTCAAAACATACCGCCAAAAACTGAAAAAGCGCGTCCGCACACTGTTAGTGCCCTATCTGTTCTGGAATATGCTCGTGTTCTTAACGCTCCTTGTGAGCCAGCCGCTTCTCTCTGCTGTGACTTCGGGCAAAAACCTTCCGATTTCTGACTACGGGTGGCTTGACTGGCTGAATGTTTTCTGGAATCATAAAGACGGCATGCCTGTCTGTTTTCAGTTCTGGTTTATCCGCGACTTGATGGTCGTAATCCTTTTTTCGCCGCTGCTCTATTATATCGTCAAATACGGCAACACTTTAGGCATCATCCTGTTGGGCGGCTTATGGGCCTTCAACTTAGGGTTTGACCACGCGGGATTCAGCATTTCCGCCTTTTTCTTTTTCACTTTCGGGGCGTGGTTCAGCATCCGCAAACACGACTTTACCGCCGATTTCCGTCCTTTTCGTTGGCCTTCTACGCTTCTGTATTTAGCATTAGCCTTGCTGGACCTCTGGCTGACAATTAACAAATCAACAGACTATCCATATATCCACAACCTCGGCATCCTCGCCGGAATTGTCGCTGTTGTTTCCTGGATTTCATACGGCATAGAACGCAACATTCTCCACAGCAACAAGATTTTAACGCAAAGTTCATTCTTTGTATATGCTTATCATGGATTGCCCGCACTGCTTGCCGTAAAATGCTGGGTGAAATTTCTGTCCCCGATGAATGAATGGACAATGGTTGTTGGGTTCTTCGTTTTGCCATTTTTACTTGTTGGCATCGGCATCGGCATTTACACCGTCTTGCGAAAACATCTGCCCACTTTCACCGCCGTCATCACAGGAGGACGTTAAGTTTAGGTGCATTTAATTGGACTTAAGACTCTTTTCGTCCAGCACACAATCCTCTGGCTGACGTAAGACTTTATTATGAATGAGGAATTAGGAATTAGAAATTAGGAATTGAAGATGGACAATATGCGTAACACCTCTAAAGTCCCCTAAAGTCTGTTTCGTACGGCAGCCGTAATCATTTTCGTGCGGCGACGTGATAGTTCAACGTATTTTGGTACCTTTGCATTCTATTTTTGAAGACGATGGAAAGATTACTGGTTGTAGATGACGAAGAGGACATTTGCGAGATACTGCAATACAATCTTGAAAGCGAAGGATACAAGGTTGACGTTGCCTATTCGGCCGAAGAGGCATTAAAGAAACTCATGCCCGAGCACAGGCTCATCCTGTTGGACGTGATGATGGACAAGATGTCAGGCTTTCAGATGGCGAACATACTGCGCCATGAACAGCACAATAACATCCCGATCATCTTCCTGACTGCAAAAAACACGGAAAACGACATTCTCACGGGCTTCAACATCGGCGCTGACGACTACATTTCCAAGCCGTTTTCGCTCAAAGAGGTGCTGGCAAGGGTCAAGGCCGTCCTGAAGAGAAACTCGTCCGACACGGCCGAAAAACAGCCCTCTGGACGCATCGAGGAAGGCGGACTCGTCATCGACACCTCCGCATCCACCGTCACTCTCGACGGGAACACCGTTGACCTCACCAAGAAAGAGTACGGCATTCTCGTGTTGCTCGCCCAAAATGCCGGCACATTCTACGCCCGCGAAACCATTCTGGAACGGGTTTGGGAGAAAGATGTGTATGTGCTTGACCGGAGCGTGGATGTGCATGTGGCGCGTCTTCGCAAGAAACTCGGGCGCGCGGGCTCCCTCATCGTCAACAAAGCCGGGTTCGGCTATTGTTTCAAAACTGAATCCCGATGAATTACCGCAAAAAACTGCTGCTGGCCTTTTTAGCCATCTTTTTCGTCTATGCGCTTGTCATCGTGGGGCTGCAGATACAAAAAGAGAAAGCGTATCAGACCGAAAGCCAAAAAGGAGTGTTGCACACCTATTCCCTGATGACGGAAAAGATGCTGCGCGACTCTATCAGCGAAGACTCCATCCTGACCTTCTTGCCTCGTGACGTGCGCATGTCCGTCATTGCGAAAGACGGCATGCTGGCATATGACAACGTGACGGACAACCTTGCAGAAAACCACTCCGAACGCCCCGAAGTGAGCGCCGCCAGACTGACCGGCGAAGGCTATGCCATAAGAGAATCGGCCTCCACGGGCAGAGAGTACCTCTACTATGCCCGGCAAGAAAAAGACGGGACCTGCCTGCGTCTGGCACTGCCATACGTAATACGCTGGCTCGACTTCGTACACGGCGGCAATGTAATGCTCTATGTCGTCGTATTCCTGTTCTTCATCACCCTGCTCATACTGGTGCTGATGACCGACAAATTCGGCAATGTGATGCAAACCTTGACCGACTTTGCCACCGATGCAGAAAAAGGGCACGTTGACTATTCAAACGTCCACTTCCCTGACACCTATTCGGGTGAAATAGGACGGAAAATCATCTCGCTGTACCAGCAACTGGAAAAGAGCAAAGAACAGACCATCCTCGAGAAAGACCGCAACCGCCTCATGAAGCAAGAGATGACCAACAACATAGCACACGAACTTAAAACGCCCGTCAGCAGCATCAGGGGCTATCTGGAACTGCTGTTAGAAAAAACAGACATCACCCCTGAAAAGCAACGCTTTTTTCTGGAGCGCTCGTATGCTCAAACCTTGCGTCTCTCTGACCTGATACAAGACGTGTCGCTGATTACAAAACTGGAAGAGTCGTCAGAACTGTTCCCGAAAGAGAAACTGGATGTGAAAGCCGTTTTTGAAGAGGCCGCCGCAGAATGGAGCGAAGCCTTTCAGGAAAAGCGCATCAAAGTTGAAGACCGGCTGCCCGACAGGATGTTTCTGGCTGGAAATCACAGCTTGCTTTTTGCTGTTTTTCGCAATCTTATTGAAAATGCCGTAAAATACGCCGGCACCGACATCTCCCTCGTTGTTGAAACTATCGGCACTGACGACCACGAATACCATCTGCGTTTTTACGACACAGGCACAGGGGTGCAAGACTGTTATCTGGAAAAGATCTTCGACCGTTTTGTACGGATTGACACAGGCAGAAGCCGTAAAAACGGCGGCACAGGGCTCGGACTTGCCATCGTCAAGCATGCCGTCCAGTTTCACGGCGGCACCATCACGGCCTCCAACCGCACAGAGGGAGGCTTGTCCTTTGAATTCTCGCTCTCGAAAGGTTATCAGGAGAACTGAAATTATAGACTGTTATCTACCCGGACATCCATACAAAAAAGACGACATCCGTACTTCGGACACCGTCTTTTTTGTGGAATGGGCACGTCAAGGAAAATCGAACTGACGTGTCGTGTATTATCACCTATTCGGCGAGCACAAGCAGATTGTTTTTCCGAACTTCTGCCACACCGCCGTTGATATCGAAATACTGTGTAGCATCGTTCTCATCCTGAATTTTGACACGGCCTTTCTGAAGAGCCGCCACCAGCGGAGCATGGTTTTCCAGAACTTCAAACAACCCATCGACACCAGGCAACTGTGCCAAGGAGACCTTTCCGGAAAACACCGTCTTGTCGGGCGTTCTGATTTCCAAGTTCATCATATCAGCGGCTATTTAGCGGAAGCGAGTTCTTTTTTGCCCTTTTCAATGGCTTCTTCAATAGTGCCCACGAGGTTAAATGCCGTTTCAGGCAGGTCATCCACTTCACCGTCGAGAATCATATTGAAGCCCTTAATCGTATCTTCAATCTTCACGAATTTGCCCGGAATGCCCGTAAACTGTTCGGCCACATGGAATGGCTGCGACATAAAGCGCTGCACACGGCGGGCGCGTTGAACGGTTTTGCGATCCTCTTCTGAAAGTTCTTCCATACCAAGAATGGCAATAATGTCCTGAAGTTCTTTATAGCGTTGCAAGCACTCTTTGACGCGCTGAGCGGTACGGTAATGCTCTTCGCCCACAATGTCGGGCGAAAGGATACGGGAGGTTGAATCCAACGGGTCAACAGCCGGGTAAATGCCAAGTTCGGCAATTTTACGGCTCAACACTGTGGTAGCGTCCAAGTGGGAGAATGTAGTGGCAGGGGCAGGGTCCGTCAAGTCATCAGCGGGCACATAAATGGCCTGCACCGAGGTAATGGAACCGCGTTTCGTAGAGGTGATACGTTCCTGCATCGTACCCATCTCCGTAGCAAGCGTGGGCTGGTAACCTACAGCAGACGGCATACGTCCTAACAATGCGGACACCTCAGAACCTGCCTGCGTAAAACGGAAGATGTTGTCCACAAAAAACAGAATGTCGCGTCCGCCTGTGTTCTCATCGCCATCACGGTAGCCTTCTGCTACGGTCAAGCCTGAAAGGGCAACTCGAGCACGTGCTCCAGGCGGTTCGTTCATCTGTCCGAACACTAATGTAGCCTGCGACTTGGCCAATTCGTTCTTGTCGATCTTCGACAAATCCCAGCCGCCTTCTTTCATGCTTTTGAGGAACTCGTCACCATAGCGGATGACGCCTGATTCGATCATCTCGCGCAATAAGTCGTTGCCCTCACGGGTACGCTCTCCAACACCGGTAAAGACAGTCATACCGCCATAGTTCTTGGCGATATTGTTAATCATTTCCATAATCAACACGGTCTTGCCGACACCGGCACCGCCGAAAAGACCGATCTTACCGCCTTTAGAGTAGGGCTCAATCAAGTCAATAACCTTGATGCCTGTGTAGAACACCTCCTGCGAAGTAGAAAGGTTGTCAAACGTGGGCGGGTCGCGGTGAATGTCGCTGCGCTTTTTAGAATCGATGGGGCCGATGCCGTCAATGCTGTTGCCAATTACGTTAAGCAGACGGCCGTTGATGTTTTCAGTCGGCATCGTAATCATACGGCCTGTCATTGTCACTTCCATGCCGCGGTGGAGACCGTCTGTGGAATCCATAGAGATGCAGCGCATCGTGTTCTCGCCGATGTCCTGCTCACATTCGAGAATCAGCTTGTCGCCGTTATCTTTTACAACTTCAAGCGCGTCATAGATGTTGGGCAGCGTGCAGTTTTCATCAAACTGAACATCGACCACTGCGCCTATGATTTGCGATATTTTTCCTTTTATTGTTTCAGACATAGT
>CAVIPZ010000139.1:0-5288 GCA_963644715.1 bacterium
TCCCTCGTCCTCGGAGAGGGCGAAAGCGGACAGCCGCAGGCTGTCCGCTCCATAACCGGCGGTGCAGCGACCGCAAGGGAGCGGAACCGTCGGTGACCATGCGCCCGTGTCACTTACAGGTCCTCGGAGAGGGCCAACCTCTTCTCAAATCGCCGACTTCGTCAGGTACAGGCGCGAGTTTTTCGAGAAGTGCATCTACCTGTCCAACGGTTAGACGACATACGACACGCTGCGGCGCTTCTTCCAGGACCTTGAGCCCAGACCGTTCTGGTGCCCGCTTTGCGGAATGGGCGTTCTTTCCATCGTGCATGACGGCGCGCAGGGCAAGTTGGTCAGCATCAGCGGCAAGCGCGTGCGCAAGGTCAGCGAGACTTATGACTTATGATGAAAGAAGAAACGATGAGCGTAACGCATCTAAAGTCTGAATTCCTCACTTCAGAACTGGAAATAGATAAAGGGCTGCAGGTCCGCGGTGACGAACTGGTAGAGCACAAAGACGGCAACAATTGCCGCAACCCCCATTGCCCACACAGGCATCGAGGCAAACCAAAGGCGGTAGCGCCGTTTCCAGCGGTCAGGAAGCCAATGTATGGCCATACCTGCCGCAAATAGGGCAAATACAGGCCAGTAGTTCAGCAGTATTTCAGGAATCGCCTCCAGTTTCCAAACTCCTCCGATGCTGGCGACCATCGACTTGGCGGTGTTCCAGGCCGTCTCGTTTGCGACAGCGGGGTCAAGGTTGGATCCGGAACGGAAAAACAGACGCGTGAACGATATGAACACAAAGGTCATCAGCACGTTCCAAGAGGTGTTCAGCCATGGCACGTCGCGTCCCGGGCAGGTGCGTGCATAGAGCGCGCGCACCACGACGCCGACAAAGAAGATGCCCGACCATACGGCTGCGATACGCAATATGGGAAGTTCGAAAGTCTTGGCGGTGACGGCAAACGCCACAAAGATGACACCCGACACAACAGCGCGCCAACCATGCTTGAAGTGCCGCCATATTTTGTAAGCCAAGATGCCGATGCCGTTAAGTCCGCCCCAGATCATGAAGTTCCAACTGGCGCCGTGCCACAAGCCGCCCAAAAGCATGGTGTTCATCATATTGATATTTGTGCTGATCTTGAGGCGAGCTTTCTTGCTGGCTATCGAAACCACAGCCAAAATGACGGCTATGGCGCCGAGCACTGCTGCCACCGCCACGCTCTTGGTGAGCATGATGATGACCCCAGCGATGAACAGGATGCAGAAATAGGTTGCAAAAGTGGCGTTGCGGTTGCCGCCCAGCGGGATGTAAAGGTAATCTTGCAGCCAGCGCGACAGCGAAATGTGCCACCGCTTCCAGAAGCCGCCGGGCGTGGTGGCCTTGTAGGGAGAGTTGAAGTTGCGGGGCAGATAGAAGCCCATCAACATAGCCACGCCGATAGCAATGTCGGTATAGCCCGAAAAGTCGGCATATACCTGCAGCGAGTAGATGAAAAGCGCCGACAGATTCTCGAAAGCCGTGTAAAGCGAAGGGTTGTTGAACACCCTATCTACAAAATTGACAGCCAGATAATCGCTCATGATCAACTTCTTGGCCATGCCGTTGAGAATCCAGAACAGCGCGATGCCGAACTGCCGTTTCGTCAAGAAGAATTTCTTGTAAAGTTGCGGCACAAACTGGTCGGCGCGCACGATAGGGCCGGCCACCAGCGAGGGGAAAAAACAGACATAGAAGCCGAAGTCGAGCACATTGGACACGTGGCTGATTTTGCGTTTATAAACGTCAACCAGATAGCTGATATTCTGGAAAGTGTAAAACGAAATGCCAACGGGCAGCAGGATGCGGGAGGCGTCAAAGTAGTTCTTGCCGCTGACATCGTTGGCCCATTGCGCCAGCCAGTTCACCACCTCGTATTGGCTGCCGACGATGGTGTTATAGGCATCGGTGAAGAAATAGGCGTATTTGAAATAAAAGAGCACCAGCAAGTTGACGACCACGCCCGCCACCATCAGGAATTTGCGCGCCCCTTGCCGCTGCGACCGGTCCATAAGGATGCCGATGAAGTAGTCGAGGAACATGTCGAATATCAGGATCAAGACAAACAGGCCGGAGGTCTTGTAATAGAAAAACACACTGGCGAAGAACAGGAATCCGTTTCGCAGCAGCCGTTTGTTATGGAAGAGCGCGAAGACGGCAAACACAAGCGCGAAGAAAGCCCAGAAGTTGAACTGGGTGAAGAGCAGCGGATACTGTTCGTCAAAGGAGAAGATGTTGGAGAGAAAGATCTTGAGATTATTCAGATTCATCAGTGTATTTGCTTAATTCTTGTATGAAGGCGTTCCAGAACAGGTCGCCCATGAGATTATAACCCGCGGCGGTAAAGTGTACATGGTCTTTCTGTGCCAGCCCTTTGCGCCGCCACGTTTCCATAGAGCCAAGCCCGCCCATAACGGCGAACTGGTCCCATACAGCGCCGCCGACATGCCGGGCAATGCGGCTCATGGCTTCCTGCACTTCAGGACCGGTCTTGTTGACATAATAACGGCCCTTACGCCCTTTTTTCCAGGTGTCGTTGTTGGTGACAAAGATAAAGGCACAATCGGGGCTCGCCCGGCGCACCTTCTCGGCAAGGCGGATGTAGTTCTGCTGAAAGGCCACCGTGTCAAAGTCGCTGCCGTAGGCATCGTTGACCCCAATGGAAAAGATGACCAAGTCGGGAGCAAGCATGCGTATGTCGCGTTCAAAGTTCTGGCAACGGAGGTAAGAAGTGACCTGTGCGCCGTTCACGCCGAGCGTTGAGAGCGTGATGCCCGGCCGCCCGTTGAGCAGAATGATGCCGTGTACGATGAACGTGTCTCCCTTGCTGCACGGGAAGTAAAACGAAAAATCTTGTATTTCATGATTGAGGAAGAAAAAATAGTGGCCGTTTTCATCATCAATGCTGTCCGGGAAATGATAGATGGTATCCTCTTTTAGTATCGGGTCAACCGGCCAGCCTTTTGTGCTGCCCAGCAAGACGACCGTGTCGGCGGCAAAGTCGTGGGCGTTGTCGTTCATCTTCACGGTTATGGAGTTCTGTCCGTCTGCGGTCCATACGGCTATGCCGCCGGCGCCGAGCGGGAATTTGTGTTCTGCATACACGTTGCGTATCAGTTCAAATGGCACGGCTTTGGTAACGCGGTAGTCGTAAGGATTGTTGCAGCGGCTGGCGGCGGAGTACGGAAAGATGAAGCCGCGTGAGGCGGGCTTAAGCCCGAATGTATCGAGCAAGTGCTTGCGGATGCAGTGCGACATAGTGCCGGCCTGTACATGTGAGCCTCCAATATGCAAGATGCGCACATTGCCGCTATGGGTCTTCATCACCCGGGCCAATTTGACGTAGAAGCGGGCTATGCCGCTGCTGTCACCGAAAAGTTGCAGGCGGTTGGCGTCAAAGTCGATATAGGTTTCCTGCTCGGGCTCGGCCATCGTGTCCATCGGGACAGAATCGAGCGCTAGCGTATCCGTAAACGTCGGAATGGGCGGGATGGAATCCGGCGGCGTAAGGTCTTCTTGCCCGAAAAGCGCGAACGCCCCCGACAAGCAGAGCAGCAGCATGACTATTTTGCCGACACGTTCCATAGCGTATCAAGTTGCTGTTTGTCCATTCCTTGCCGCAGGCGGTAGCAATCATACATCAAGGCGAACTTGCTTGCCAGCAGTTTGCCTACCTTAGCGGCGCCTTTAGGGGTAAAATGTATATAGTCGGTGCCGGCGAGCCCGTTCTGCACCCACGCCACCATAGCGTTTTGGCCGCCCATCACCTCATAGAGATCCCAATATGCGGCATGGTTGCGAAGCACGGTAGCCCGCAGGCTGTCAATCAACTGCGGCAGCATCGGGTAGGTCTGGAACACCCCGCCGCGGCGGGTGCTCATGTCGGAGGGGCCAATGAAAAGGACCGGCGCCGAGGGGCAGCAGGCATGGATGCGCTTGATTTGCTGTTCCACCTGCATACAATAGTTGTGCAATGCCTTTTCGGTATGGATTGCCGGCACGGAGTTGCCGCCGAACTGCATAATGATTATGCCCACGTCAGAAAGACGGTAGCAGTTGCGCAGCAACGTGTCTGTAATCATCGTGAATTGCCCGCCAGAAGAGCCGCGAAGCGGTATGTTATCGACAGCCACGCCATAGTTGCCGTCAAGCATAATGCCATAGATGTCGGCATTGCCCTGCATCGAGATCTTCAGGGAGGTCAAGGCTGAATCGAGCTGCCAGCAGCAGGTTTGCACGCCGCAGGTCGCATTGGAGCAAGGTTCTGGACCGGAACCTTTGCGGTTGCGGAGCGTGGCCGAGAAATGTCCGTCGCGGTCGTTGTAGAGCAGCGTCACGCGCGAGAACTGCTTCACGCGGTCGTCCGTTTCGCGGTGGCGCGAGGCATTGGCGCCAAACACGGCACTGCCTGACAGACGGTAGCACTTGGCCATCAAGCCGTAGTTGCCGCCGCAGCGTTCGCCGTCGCCATAAGACGAATAGAGCGTCAAGGCACCGGAAGCATACTGGCTTACGGCAAAAGAGGGAATCGTCTGAATGACCGGCAGCAGCCCGGGACCGCCGCCGCCGAACGTTGACTGGAAGAACGTGCGCAGATTGCCGCTGATGCGGTCCATCTCGATTTGGGAATCGCCGTAATGCAGCACCCTTATTACCCTGCCCTCCTGCTTGGCATTAGCCATAGCCTCGAAAGCCGGGTCGAAAAACGACACATCGTTGTCCGGGAAATAAAAGCGACCCGAACCCTCCGTCAAGGCAACACGGTACTGCCGGAGCGAGTCTTTCAGATTGTTGAGCTGCTGCAACGCCACCGAGTCCACCTCGTCAACCTGAACATCGGGCACGGAATGTCCTACCAGCACATCCTCTAATGAGGGAAACCGCAACTGCACGCCACCTATCTTAAGCCCGTCTTTCGGAAAAAAAAGACACACAGCAGCCAATACGCTAATTACCAATACGATAAACAACAGAATCTTATATGGTTTCATCAACGAATCCCCTATTTTTTTGAAGCCGCAAAAGTAGCAAAAAAGTAAGAGGGAAAACACCGCAAAACTCCGTTAAAAAGGCAATAAAAAAGAGCCGCCCGTGCTGACATTCCAATTAAAAAGCATACTCCGCGCATTGCGGAACAAAAAAAATATCATTACATTTGCCGCGTCGATTTTTTCCTTTTCTTGTCAAACAGACCTCGCAAGAACAGCAGATGCGGCGAACTATACAACAATTATCCTTAACCCCTTGAGGTCTAAAAAACGAT
>CAVIPZ010000140.1:0-5250 GCA_963644715.1 bacterium
TCAACGAACTAAAACGTGCCCTATCCGCAGCCAAAAGTGAATTGGGCAAGATGTCTGCCAGCAGCGACGGGCTGAAGCAGATGCAGAACAACATTAAGGCTATCCAGAACCAGATAGACCAACTTACTCAGTCCGCCAAAAAACAAGGCGTAACCTGGCAAGCTGCCATGAAGAACCTTTCCGGCACGTCGCTCGACGGACTGAAACAAGCCCTCGCCTCTGCCCAAAGCGAACTATGCAAGATGTCTGCCAGTAGCCCCGGTCTGAATCAAATGAAGAACAATGTGAAGGCTCTCCAAAACCAAATAGACCTACTCACGCAATCCACCAAGGAGCAAGGCGTAACATGGCGGGCCGCCATGAGGAACCTTTCCGGCACGTCGCTCGACGGACTAAAACAGGCCCTATCCTCTGCCCAAGGAAAACTGGGCCAGATGTCCGCTAATAGTCCCGGCTTGAAGCAGATGCAGAGCAACGTAAAGGCTATCCAGGACCAGATAGACAAACTTACGCATTCCGCCAAGAAGCCAGGCGTAACCTGGCAAGCCGCCATGAAGAATCTTTCTGGCACGTCGCTCGAAGGACTGAAACAAGCCCTGGCTTCAGCCCGAAGCGAACTGGAAAAAATGTCCGCCAGCAGCGCCGGTCTGAAGCAGATGCAGGGTAACGTGAAGGCTATCCAAAATCAAATAGACCAACTCACGCAATCCACCAAGAATCAAGGCGGCGCCTGGCAAACCGCCATGAAGAACCTCACTGCCTATGTGGGAATGTTCACGGTGTTCAACAAGGCAAAGGAATTGATGACGAGTGTAATCAAGAAGAACCTCGACTATTCTTCTTCGCTCACCGACATCCGCAAGGTGTCCGGCCTCGCGATGGAAGATGTCAATAAACTGTCTACCGAACTGGCCAAGATTGACACCCGCACCAGTGTGGAGGGCCTCGCCGAACTTGCCTATCAGGGCGCAAAACTCGGTATGGGCAAGTATGGTGTGGAAGGCATGGCCGGATTCGTCAAGGCCGCCGACCAAATCAATGTGGCCATCGGTGAGGAAATGGGTAAGGAAGCTCTCCCGGCCCTGTCTAAAATGGTAGAGACGATGGGGCTTATCCCGAAGATGGGTATCGAGAAGGCTATGCTTGCCACAGGTAGCGCCATGTTCAAGTTGTCTTCCACATCTACCGCCACATCCGGCAACATTGTGGAGTTTGCCAAGCGACTTACAGGTGTGAGCCGCACCGCCGGTATCACCACCGACCAGTTGCTGGCTCTCGGTTCTGCATCCGACTCTCTCTTCCTTATGCCGGAAGTGAGTGCTACTGCCATGAGTAAATTCATCGTGGCTTTGCAGAAGAACCACAACTTGATAGAGAAAGACCTCGGCATACAGCAGGGCACCATCAAGAATATGTACGCCGCCGGCAACGCGATGGATGCCATCGTGCTCGTGTTGGAGAAAATGCGCGACAAGGGCAACATGAATGCCCTCGGCAGTATCTTCAAGGACCTCGGCTCCGATGGCCAGCGCCTCGTTACTGCGATGGTCACCATGTCGAAGAATGTGGATGTACTGAAAGACCATCTGTATGAGTCGAAGGAAGCCTTCGATGAAGCAACTGCCGTGACTAACGAGTATGAGATGCAGCAGACTTCCGCCCTCGGCATTCTGGAGCGTGCCAACAATCTGTGGGAAAAGGCATTTGTCAACCCTGACGGCGTAGATAACGTAAAGATGCTGACCCAGGCATGGTATGACATCTCGCAAACGATTCTTCAGTCACCATTATATAATGGCTCACTGCATGCGGCGTTAACGCTCGTTATTCAGGCCGCAAAGACATTCGTTGCGTTGTTGCCGTTGATGATCAACTACCTTATATCTGCAGGTATTGCCAAAGGCATATCGTTTATATGGCAGATGGTGACGGCAATTCGTGCGGCGATAGTGGCCCAACAGGGTTTTAATCTTGCAACAAAGGCCAATCCGTATGTGGCTCTCGCTTCCATTATTCTCACCGTTGTCGGCGTGCTGTGGTCATTCGTCAACGCATCACAAGAAGCGGCAGAGGCAGAGGCTGAAGCAGAGAGAAAAGCCAACGCATGGAAAGACACTCTTGGAGAGGCTGCATTGGAAACAAGTAAGTTGACGAAGAAACTGGAAAATTACAAGCGTATGATGAATGAGGCAGGCCTGTCCCAAAAAGACAGAAATGAACTTATATCTCGCTTCAATAAGGACTTTCGTCAATATATCAGTAATCTCGGTATTGAAATCAAGAGTGTAAAAGACCTTCGCGATCATTATCATGACTTGAGCGATGAAATACAGCAGGCCACTTACTATCGTATGAGGGAGAAAGCCAAAGAACAGGCATTGCCGAAATACGACCAAGACAGGTTGAGCGCGTCTAACGAATTGATGAAACGTGTAAGAGATGCTGGTCTCGATCGACTTGGTGTCAGTTTTAAGGATATTGACCGGTGGACGAGCAAAGGTGCGAATGGTAACGCTGTATATACTTACCTCGTATCTAAACTATCTTCCGCTAAGACAGGAATGGTGAAAGGTCTTAAATATCTTGTTGACAACCAGGGCCGTTTATACACTACGAATAAGGCCGGAAGGAAATCTTACGCAGATTACCAAAACCTCGAATTGCTTTCAGCGGCAAGATGGTATGTGAATGCTACACACAGACGTGCTAACAAGGAAAATGAAATCGATGATGCTTATGGCAATTTCGTTTCAGATAATTACACTCCTTGGACAGACGAAGAACCCGGCACCCTCGAGAATGATGCGCCCGACAAAAAGGCTATTGCCGAGGAGAAACGCCAGCGTCAGGAGCAACAAAAAGCATGGCGCGAAGAGTTGAAGCAGTTGCAGGACGATGCTCAGGCTGTTATGGATGATGTTCGCAACTTCTATGAACGGCAAATCAACGAGAAACTATCAGAGGCCGTATCCCTTGGTATGGATAAGACAGAGCAAGATTTGTTTGTAGAGCCTGTAAAACGCCGTATGAACCAAGCCCTCAACAACGTGCGTCTTGCTATTGCCGAACAGAAGAACAACTGGGACGTTTTCAAGGCTACGATGGATAAAGACCTTATTGAGCCGACCGATGCCACAGGAGTAAACTTATCCGTAGGCCTCCTGAAGAATATCCAGGGCAACGACATTGCCGCTCTCTCTGCCAAGATGAAGGGATTGAGCGCAAACCTTAACAAGCCATACAATTCCACTATTGCCGAGATATTCGCCAAGGCTACCAAGAATGAACAGGCTAATATCAATCTGGAGGCAAAGCAGGCAGAAGCGCGCCGCAAGGTGGCGCAAGAGCATGACTATACCGGACTCGTACAGCAGAATACGTATGATGATTTCAACACAATGGGTTATGCCAATCCTTCCGACGAGGAAGTGGGTAGCCAGATGGCTTTTGAGCGCCGCAAGCAGAACATCATATCCATGTTCGAGACAGCCCGCACCCAAATAGCCACTCTCTACACAATAGATCCTACAACCGCCGACGGGCAGGGACTCTTAATCAAATTCCTCTTTGGCGATGATCCCGATGGGGTAGGGCAGAGGATAGCGTCCACTCTTGGCAGCGATGCCGACCAATGGAGAACCTTCTACGCAAAACTCATCCAGTATTCCGATGAATATACCGAAGCGCAGAAGAAAACATACGAGGAAGCCAAGAAGGTGGCCGAGCAGATGTGGAAGCTCAACCGCCAGAACCAGGCCATGCAAAAGAAGCAGGACGACACGCAAAAGTTTAGTGCCGTCTTCGGTAAGCGTACCAACTATCTCAGCAACCTCGGTCTGAAGGACGTAACTGCCGACCCTGAACTGCAACTCACCAAGATGCGTATGCAGGCCGCACAGGACTATTACGCCTTCCTGGAGAAGCACACACAGAACAAGCAACTTCTCGACGAAGCAGAGCATTCACGCCAACAGGCTGAACTTGCCTATGCCAACCAAGTGGCCAATGCCATGAAGGAACGCCTGCAACAGATGAAGAGCCTTGTTGCACCTATCGAGGAATTTGGCTCCGCCGTAGGTTCTGCCTTCGCTGAGATGCGCAACGATGTAGACGGTGCCCACCAAGCCATTAAACAGGCCCTCAAGAGTATGTTGCAGCAGTGGGGCAACATGGCTATCAACAGTCTGAGCACGCAGATGTGGAAGGGCGTCAATGATGCCGGCATCAAGGGAACCAAGCCCAAGAGCGATGCAGACATCAAGGCAGGCCGCGCCCGTGCCGAAACCAATGCCGCCAATGAGAATATGAGCACTCTGGGCACAGATGGTAATCCTATGCATGTAGTGGTAGACAATGCTATGAGTTCCGCATCATCCGAAAATGGAAACCCTACCGGCGCGTCATCCGAAACGGGAAACGCTACCGGCACATCGTCTGAAACCGCGCCCGTTACCGCCACATCGTCTGCAAGCGACCAACCGTCAATAGCATGGCAGAAGAGGCGCCCTGGTGGAACGATGACCGACTACCAGCGCGAAAGCGGCATTTCTTCAGCGGCAGGCACTGCCGCCACCGCAGCGGCAAATGTAGCCACGGGGCAGAGCAGTATGGGCGATGCGCTGTCCGGAGTAGCCGGCGCTGGCGTGAATGCACTAATGAATGCAAATCTTTCCGGCGGCAGCAAGAAAGATAAGACCAAGGATAAGGAATTAAAGGCAGAGAAGAAACATCAAAAAGCCCTCACCAAGGAGGTGAAGAAGGGTGCAAAGGACAGGGAGACCGAGTCGAAGAAGGGTATCACCAACATCACTGATGCAACAGAGCAGGGCGCATCGTCTCAGCAGAAAGCAGAGGAAATAAAGAACGATGCGATAACCGCCGGTTTATCAACCGCCATGACCACTCAGTTGACCGCAAAAACGGCCAACAACGAGGCGGTAGCAGCAGAAGACGCAACAATGGCTACCACCGAGACAACTCTCTCTATGGTAGGTGCTATTGCCAAGTGTTTCGAGTTTCTCGGCCCTATCGCCGGCCCTATTGCCGCTGCAACCGTAACCGCAACGCTGATGGGCCTTTTGTCTTGGGCTTTGGGATCAATAGGTAGCAGTAGCGAGTCTTCTTCTTCGACTACCAATACGAAGTTGAAGACAGGCATGCTTACCTACGACAGCGGAAACGTGCAAGACCTCAAGCCATTCGTGGGCAATGACGGCGAAATGTACTGGGCAAGCGAGGACAACCTGCCTG
>CAVIPZ010000141.1:0-5227 GCA_963644715.1 bacterium
GCTTCATATAGGATACCAGTTTATGACAGGGAAACAAAAAAAATATATGGCGGCGCGATGAATTGAGACAAGCCTGAAAAAAATCGCTTTTCTGCACGACAGTTTTGTTGTTGCAGAAAAGCGATGAGTGGCAGGTGAAGACGGACAAAATTACCGTTTCCTTGCCTATTTCTGTGTCATGATGTCAAGCACAAGGTCGTCGGTGGCTGCCATTCCCTTGATGCCGATGTTTGCCATGTTGAGGACGCATTTGTCCACGCTGTCGTCGATGATGCCCTCCACGGAGGAGACCGTCTTGTCTTCGATGGCAAGCATGGACGAAAGCACGGCCGTAGAGACGCCTGTGGCCACTTTGAGCGAGCAGCTCGGCTTTGCACCGTCGCAGATCATGCCCGTGATGTTCGCAATCATGTTCTTTACGGCGTAGGCGACCTCCTGATAGCCGCCGCCCATCAGGCAGGTGAGCCCGCAGGCGGAGCCCGTGGCGGCTACCACACAGCCGCAAAGCGGCGAGAGTCTTCCAAAACTCTGCTTGATGTAGATGACGGTAAGGTGGCTCAACGTCAGGGCGCGGATGAGTTCCTCTTCTGACTTCAGCCGCTCCTCGGCAAACACCCAGACGGGCAGCGTGGCCGCAATGCCTTGGTTGCCGCTCCCGGAATTGCTCATGACCGGAATCTTGGCCCCGGCCATGCGCGCGTCACACGCCGCCGAGGTGTAGGTCAGGATCTTGGCGTAGATGCCGTTGCCGAAAAACAACTGCGCCTCTGGTTGCATGAAGATGGTTTTGCCCAGCCCATGGCCATAGTCGCCCGCCAAGGCCAACTCGGCGGCTTTTCGGTTCATGTCGGCCGTCTCCAGCATGAAACGGATGTCCTCTATGGGCGTTTCCATTGCAAAGTCATAAACATCCCGCAAGGTAAGCGCCGGAACTTCACTGCAGTCGCTCTCTTCTCTGGTCTGGCTGTCGTCGAGCAGTACCTCGCCGTTTCTGGAGATGAAACTGAAGTGGGTGTGCTCGCCGCTGATGACGACCTTTGCTTTGTCGTCGCCGTTGTGGCTGACCACCTCGATGTACAGTTTCTCGTCAGTGTCTTTTTTGCGGTCAATCTGTATGCGCTGCTGGCGGATGAATTCCTTGCCCTGCTCCACGCTCTCGGGGGTGATGTCTTTCAGCACCTCAAGTTGGTATTCTGATTTCCCGACGATGGCCCCGAGCGCGACGGCAATGGGGAGTCCGACCATGCCCGTGCCCGGGATGCCGACACCCATGGCGTTTTTCAACATGTTGGCGCTCAGCGACACGACAATCTGTTTGGGCACGTCGCCCAGCACCTCCTTGGATTTGGCCACGGCCAATGCCACGGCCATAGGCTCTGTACACCCGATGGCGGGCACTACCTCGTGCTTGATCAGGGCAATGATCTGTTTCTGTAGTTCAAGTGTCATATTCTGTGCAAAAAATACAGTGCAGTTGTGGCGTTCCTATTCAGCGGCCGAATCCTCATGTGCCATTACGGGCAGGGGCTGGTCGATGACCTCGTGCCAAGGCAGGCCGTACCCGCCAATTTCGGCCATGAACGGGTCGGGGTCGAACTGCTCCACGTTGAATACGCCCTTGCCTTGCCAAGTGCCGGTCAGGATCATCTTGGCGCAAAGCATGGCGGGCACGCCCGTGGTGTAAGAAACGGCCTGTGCGCCGATTTCCTTGTAGCAGGCGGCGTGGTCGCAGTTGTTGTAGATGTAGTAGGTGCGTTGCTTGCCGTCTTTGATGCCGCTGATTTGGCATCCGATGGAGGTTTGTCCGTGGTAGCCTTCCCCGAGCGAGGAGGGTTCGGGCAGCACAGCTTTCAAGAACTGTAGCGGCACGATTTCCATGCCTTGATAGACAATCGGTTTGATGCTGGTCATGCCGATTTCCTGCAAAACGTTAAGCACGGTGAGGTATTTCTGCCCGAATGTCATCCAGAAGCGGGCACGCTTGATGGTAGGGTAGCTCTTTACCAGCGATTCGAGTTCCTCGTGGTAGAGCAGGTACGACTCTCTGTCGCCGATGTTGGGATAACTGACGGCGCGGTGTACCGACATCGGGTCAATTTCGACCCATTGTCCGTTTTCCCAGTATTTGCCGCGTTGGGTGATTTCGCGGATGTTGATTTCGGGGTTGAAGTTCGTGGCGAAAGCCTTGCCGTGGTCGCCGGCGTTGCAGTCCACGATGTCGAGATAGTGCATCTCGTCAAAATGGTGCTTGGCGGCGTATGCCGTGTAGATGCTGGTGACGCCGGGGTCGAAGCCGCAGCCCAGCAGCGCCATGATGCCGGCCTCTTTGAAGCGGTCTTGGTATGCCCACTGCCAGCTGTACTCGAACTTGGCCTTGTCGCGAGGCTCATAGTTGGCCGTGTCCATATAGTTGGTCTTGGTGGCCAGGCAGGCATCCATCAAGGGGAGGTCCTGATAGGGGAGTGCCACGTTTATCAGCAGGTCGGGGCGGCAACTTTCGATAAGCCGTACCGTTTCTTCCACATTGTCGGCGTCAACCTGAGCGGTTTTCACGTTTGCGCTCCCGATGCGGGCGGCTATCGCGTCGCATTTTGACTTTGTGCGGGATGCAATGACGATTTCAGAGAACACTTCCGGCACGGAAGCGCATTTTTGTGCCACCACGGCTCCTACGCCCCCGGCACCGATGATAAGAACTTTTGCCATATTTTCAGTGTTTTTTTCTTGTTTTTATTTGAAAGCGGCAAAAATACGATATTATCCTGAATATGACCTTGCCTTGCCGTTTTTTTCATCCTGAAGACTTGCGTCAGGGTGTAGTGTCTTAAAAATTCAAAGCTGCAAAGGGCATTGCGCATTTTCCGTTTTTTTGCTATCTTTGCCGCTCAAAATTACAGTCAGGGAAAAAATAGTATTATGATAAAGATGCAGCCGGACATGGAGTCCGTTCATACCGAAAATTCAGGAAACATAGCCGGAACGATAGACAAACAGTTCATCTTCACTCCTTCGGAGATGTTTGATATGGCAAAGATGTTCGCAAAGATAACCCTCAAGCCGGGCAGCATGATCAAGGAGCATGCCCACACGGATGATGCAGAGGTCTATTACCTGCTGCAAGGCGAGGCCGTAGTCACCGACGGCGGCGTGCAGCGGGTGCTCCGGGCGGGCGACGCTGTCTTTACTGGGCACGGAAACACGCACAGCATCGAGAACAAAACAGGAGAAGATGTCGTTTTCCTTGCCGTGATTTTGAAATAAGGGCACTGACGCATGATGACTTACAAAATCGTTTATTCGGGAAATGTGGCATGGATGCCGCCGCCAGCGGCGTTGTCTGCGCCTGTGCTTCCGGATGCCGATGACTTCATACAAAACTCAACCACATCCTAACAAAACATTTAAAGAAAACAACTATGGGCGTTTCATTAGAACTTTTGCTGCTGGTCATTTCCATACTCTTTTTCGCCAGCATAATCATCAGCAAGGCAGGCAGCCGATTCGGCGTGCCTGCCCTTTTGCTTTTCTTGGGGGTCGGTATGCTGTTCGGAAGCGACGGCATCGGCATCCATTTCGAGAACATCCGCATCGCGCATGTTGTGGGCACCATTTCCCTCTGTATCATCCTCTTCTCCGGCGGCATGGACACGAAAATCAGCGACATAAAGCCGATACTGGCGCAAGGCGTGATTCTGGCCACGGTGGGCGTGCTGCTGACGGCGCTCTCCACCGGGCTGCTCATCTGGTTCATATTGGGCAAGACGATGGCCTCGGCCGGCGTGGGACTGCTCACATCGCTGCTGCTCGCCGCCACGATGTCGTCAACCGACTCGGCTTCGGTGTTCTCGATACTGCGCTCGCGCGGACTCAACCTCAAACATAACCTGCAGCCGACGCTGGAACTTGAGAGCGGAAGCAACGACCCTATGGCTTATGTGCTGACTATCACGCTCATAGGCATTATCAAGCAGGGTACCGCCCCCAATTACGGCATGGCTGTGCTGATGGTGTTCGTGCAACTGATTGTAGGTGCAGCCGCCGGCATCCTGCTCGGAAAGGGCATTGTGTTCATTATCAACAAACTGCGAATAGGAAATGCCTCTCTGCACCCGATTCTGGTGCTGAGTGCCTGTGTCTTTATCTTCGCCTCTACCTATTTTATAAAAGGCAACAGTTATCTGGCCGTCTATATCGGCGGATTGGTGGTGGGCAATGCCAAGTTTGTTCACAAACGCTCTACCCGCAATTTCTTCGAAGGCTTGACGTGGCTTTGCCAGTTGCTGATGTTCTTGACACTCGGTCTGTTGGTGAACCCCAAAGAACTGGGGACCATTGCCGTGCCCGCTCTGCTGATCAGTGTGTGCATGATCTTCATAACCCGGCCGTTGAGCGTATTCCTCTCGCTGCTGCCGTTCCGCAAGATGTCGATAGCCGACAAGACTTTCATTTCGTGGGTCGGGCTTCGCGGCGCCGTGCCGATCATTTTCGCCATCATGACCCTCTCTGAAGGCGTGCCCCAAGCACGGCTCATCTTCAACATTGTGTTCTTCTGCACGCTGGTGTCGTTGGTGGTGCAGGGCACAACGCTTCCGCTGATGGCTCGTTGGCTCGGTGTCTCCGAAAAACCGCAGAAGTCGGGCGGTCTCCAGAATTTCGACGTGGAGTTTCAGGAGGAAATCAAGTCTGCCACCTCCGAGTTTGAGATTACCGACGAGGTGCTGCGCCACGGCAATACGCTGATGGACCTGGCAATGCCCGAGAAGACTCTCGTGATTATGGTGAAGCGGGGCGAGAATTTCTTTGTGCCTACGGGCAAGACCCTGCTGAAGAAAGGCGACCGCCTTATGGTGCTCTCTGACAATACTGAAGCCTTGCGCCAGACTTACGAGAAACTGGAGGTGGCTATGCCTGACAATGACGAACAACAACCCCTGCTCGACAAACTTTTCTTCGGGAAAGACAAAATGAAGGGTTGAAAAAAATGCAGAAAAAAAATAAAAAAGGGTAGGGGGTTGAATATTTATGTATTTTTGAAGCCTCAAATTTAATTACAAACCAAACCTGATTTATTATGAAAAAATTATCCTTGCTTTTAGTTGCTTTCGCGCTTTCATTCTGCGCAAATGCACAATTGGCCGATCGCTCCATCGCCCCGGATTTCTCGCTCTATGAGATTGACAAGACGACGGGGGAACTCATTTCCACCAATCCTTATACGCTATACCAG
>CAVIPZ010000142.1:0-5211 GCA_963644715.1 bacterium
GACATGAATACTGTTACAATGGTAGGCGACAAAAAGGTAGGTCTTGAATGTTACTAAACAACACTAAAAGAAGACATATCGCTGATATGTCTTCTTTTTTTAATCTTTTATTCCTTTTACATCAACAAAAAAAATAATAAACACAATATGGGTGGTTTTTTCGGCGTAGCGTCACAAGGTCCCTGTGTTCAGGATCTGTTTTACGGCATAGATTATCATTCACACCTCGGCACGAAGCGAGGCGGTATGGTAACCATTGAGCACAATGTATTTCACCGTTCCATTCACAACATCGAGAACTCCTATTTCCGGACCAAGTTCGGTGACGATCTCGGCAAGTTCAAGGGCAACACGGGCATCGGGGTCATCAGCGATACCGACGCGCAGCCTATCGTGGTCAATTCCCATCTTGGCCATCGTCACGGTGGCCAAAATCAACAACCTGGCCGAACTGGAGCAAGACTGTCTGAGCAAGAACCAGCAGTTTACAGAACTGAGTTCCGGCAACACCAACCCTACAGAGCTCATCGCCCTGATGATTACACAAGGCAAAGATTTTGTGGAGGGCATTCAGAACGTGTTCCGCAAAGTAAAAGGTTCCTGCTCGATGCTGATACTCACCAACGACGGCATCATTGCAGCCCGCGACTACTATGGGCGCACCCCTATCGTAATCGGACGCAAAGAGGGTTCCATGGCCTTGGCTTTCGACAGCCACAGCTTTGCCAACCTTGACTATGCCATTGACCGCTTTGTCGGGCCTGGCGAGATTGTGAAAGTCACTCCAGGGGGATGCGAACAGTGGCTTGCCCCTAACGAGAAAATGCAGATCTGCTCTTTCTTGTGGATCTATTATGGCTATCCGTCAGCCGAATATGAGGGCATAAACGTTGAAAACACCCGCTACCTGTACGGCTACGAGATGGGCAAGAACGACGACATCGAGGCCGATTTCGTCTCCGCCATCCCTGACTCGGGCATCGGCATGGCTTTAGGCTACGCAATGGGAAAAAACATACCTTACCGCCGGGCCATCATCAAATACACGCCCACCTGGTCGAGAAGTTTTATGCCCGTAAACCAAGAGACTCGCGAGCATGTGGCCCGGATGAAATTGCTGCCCAACACGAAAGTGATGACCGGCCAACGTGTAGTTTTCTGTGACGACTCTATCGTGCGCGGTACACAATTGCGCGACAACGTGAAGAAACTGTATGGCTATGGTGCCAAAGAGGTTCACATCCGCATCAGTTGCCCGCCGCTATTGTACGGATGCCACTATTTGAACTTTTCTGCCTCCAAGACAGAAATGGAACTGATAACCCGAAGGGTAATCAAAGAACTGGAGGGCGACAGCACCAAAAATCTGCATCTCTACATGGACGAAACCACTAAGCAGTATGCTAATCTGGTAGAGGCCATACGCAAGCACCTTGGCGTTGACACCTTGAAATTCAACACAATCGGCACTATCGCCAAGGCCATCGGGCTGCCCAAGGAGCGCATCTGCACGCACTGCTTTGACGGGTCTTCATTCGGAGAATAAAAACACAATTGGGGGGGCGGCGAAGAATCTGGTCTCGTCAGCCCCCTTTTTTCTCTTATAGTCTCAGCACATTGTTTTCCAATGCATTTTGCATTGAGGCTTAAACTTCATAGCATCCTTTTCAAATTAGTGTTATTTTTGCACGCTTTTCTCTGGCGGTTATTCTCGTCAATACGCCGACAGAAACCGAAACGGAGAAAACGGCACAACACAACAACCAAACTGTTTTCAATTATGAAAAAGGTATCGGAAAACCCTTCAAAAAACCGAGCATTGCCGCCGCTGACCATCATTACCGGTCTGATTATCATGGGCTACCTCACCGCCAATGTTATGGCGGTAAAACTGATCAACATTTTCGGCATCACCATCTTTGATGCAGGAACCATCATCTTTCCGCTTACCTATTTTTTAGGCGATGTTTTGACTGAAATATGGGGATTCCAGACCGCAAAACGTGTAATTTGGCTCACATTCTTCTGCGAAATCATCTTCACCCTGTTTGTATGGATCGGGGTCTGGCTGCCTTACCCGCTCGAAACAACTGCTCAGGCTGAAGCCTACCGCCAAGTGTTCACCTTTGTTCCGCGCATCACCACTGCTTCGCTGCTTGCTTTTCTCTGCGGCGAACTCACCAACGCCTGGACTATGGTGAAGATAAAAGAATGGACCAAAGGCAAACGCCTCTGGGTGCGAACTATCGGCTCATCGCTTTTCGGCTACATCATCGACACTACCATCTTCGTGTGCATCGCCTTCATCGGCACCGTCCCTACAAAAGACATCCTTTCGATGATCGGTATCCAAATTGTTGTGAAACTGCTTATTGAAGCGGTGGCCGCGACACCAGTGGCCTATATCCTCATCGGACGGCTCAAGAAAAAAATGAAATACAGCGAGGCGGATAATTGACAACCTTGAACCTTGCCTGCAAAATTCCTGAACTTCAACCCGAAAAAACTATAGAGGTTGTAAACAGAAATAGTGTACTTTTGCATCACCATTCAAAACAAAAGTGATGCATGTATTCTGAACAATTCTACCGTCTTGCCCTGCGTTATGTGAAAGGTTTCGGGCAAGTTTCTATAAAGAAGATGCTGGCCTTGTCGGGCTCGGCCACCAATCTGTTTACGCAGCCCGAATTATGGCTCGCCCATACCGGAAAGAGGCGAAAAAAGATTCCGCTTCCGGCTATAGACGAAGCCATCCGGGCACAAGTCGAGCAGGAGATGAAATTGATGGAACAGCAGGACGTGCAGTTGTGCTTCTGCACAGACCAAAATTATCCTTTCAGACTGAAGAACTGTTCTGACTCGCCAGTCTCATTCTTTTACAAAGGAAGCGGCGACTTCAACATGCCGCGCAGCGTTGCATTCGTAGGCACGCGCGATGCTTCGGCATACGGGCGGCAATGCACACGCAGATTGCTGAATGAGCTGCAAGACAGCGGTATAGTTACAGTAAGCGGATTGGCATACGGCATCGACACCGAGACGCACGAGCGTTCGCTGGAATACGGGCTGCGCACTGTTGCCGTGTTGGGTTCAGGTCTCGGCACAATATACCCAAGCCCCAACCGCCCTTTGGCGCACCGTATTCTGGACAACGGCGGCACCCTTGTCAGCGAGTTCGACTACCGTACTCCGCCCGACAAACTCAATTTCCCGAAACGCAACCGCATCATTGCGGGGATCACTGACGCTACGGTTGTGGTAGAGAGCGGCAAAAGCGGCGGAAGCATTATCACCGCCCATATTGCCCACTCCTATAACCGCGATGTGTTTGCCGTGCCCGGACACATCACAAGCCTCAAAAGCGAGGGTTGCCACGATTTGATATACAAGAACATGGCCGCTATACTCACTAACGGCAGCCAACTGCTGGAGATGATGAATTGGCAAACCGCTGAAAAAAACATCCAAACATCGCTGTTCATAGAACTGGACGAACAGGAACAGCAAATCTTCGACCTCATCCGCAATGCCGGCACTATCTCTATAGACCGCCTGTCGGAGAGTTTGCCGCAACACAAGCCCTCTGCACTGGCGGGGCTGCTGTTAGGACTTGAACTCAAAGGGGTAATATCGTGCTTGCCGGGAAAAAACTATGCCCCAACCAGATAAGTCACAGATCAACGTTGGGTTCAGTCGTCGTTGCCACCCATCCCTTGCGAGGCCTTAGACTCCAACTCCAACTTGCCGAACCTGAATGTAACGCCGGCACTGATGCTGCGGCTGTTGTATTTTACTGTGCTGTTGCTGGAATAATAAGGATTTGTGCTGACGGTAATGCTTTTGTCCCAATTGAAAATGTCATTGGCATTAAGATGTACAGAGATGCGGCGTTTCCAAAAATCGGCACGCAGGCCGGCATCAATTGAAAAACCCGGGCGGCTTTCCGTAAACATCGTTACGCGCTTTGACTTGTAGTTGCCGGATACGTTCACTTCGAGCACTTTCCAACATTTGGCCCAGCAGTTCAAACGAAAACTGTATCCGAGATTGGAGACCGTCTGCATATCTTCCGAATCACGGAACGAGAACATCGAGTGATAATAGAAAACATTGGTATAGAAGCGGATATTAAGGTATGATTTGAGCCGATAGGTAACATTGACATCTGCTCCGACACGATAAGACCGGCCAATGTTGACAGGCTGGCTAAATGTAACATAGCGTCCAAAATACTCATCATAAACCACATCGGTAAGCGTATTGCGCTCGTTAACATTGTATTTCCAATAGCCGTTGACGCCAAGAAAACCGAACTTTGGGAAAAACTTGGTATATCCGGCCTCAACAGAGTGCGTAAACGTGGACTTGAGGTCGGGATTGCCTACAGAATAGCTGTCTTCGCCATACCGGACAAATGGTGACAGCTGCGACATTGCCGGTATCGAAACGCGCCGAGTGTAACTCAACTTGAAATTGTGCATATTTTCAGTCCGGTAAGTCAAGTGCAACGACGGATAGAATGACAAATCACTATGTTGCAAGCCATAGCCAGATGCATTGAAAATGTCGAAATAGCGTTTTGAATACTCGAGACGCAATCCACCTTTAGCGGTAAAGTTGCCAAAAATATGTTCAATTGTTGTATAAAGTTCGCAATCCCATTGCGAGCCGGCGGCATCATAAAGGCGGAATGAGTCGATTTGGTACAGGTCTGAAATCCGGTTCAAGGTGTCTGTTCGCTGATAATCGGTTGTCCTGTCGTAGCCGCCGATAAAGCCAATCATTATGGTGCCGTTCTTATGATACGGTATGGTATAGTCAGCACTCAGTCCAAGACTGTAACTTCCTGTGTTTGAAACCTCATTGCGTTTTTTGTCCAGATAATCTCGCAGTACATAATCGCGGTTGTACTGCAAGTTGCTGTTATTGTTCCACTCGGTGAAAGAAAAGTCGAAACCTATTGCGTGGCGGTCGTCATTACAAAAGACGTGCTGATACCATAAACCTCCGTAACTGTTGAAAGAGAGGTTTTTTTGCGAAGTTTCCTCGTTGAATTCAAACGTTTCGGGCATCAAGAATCCCAGTTCCGTACGTTTCTCCCAAGCAGAACCAGTGTTGCGTTTGAACGACGGCCGGAAGCCGACCCACCATCCGATATAGTTAAGTGAATCGATATCGTAAGTGCCGTTGCTGTAAAAGCCGCCCGAATAA